>JAKFWB010000036.1 GCA_021732945.1 Porphyrobacter sp. | reverse complement strand
TGCGCGCGGCACGTTTGAGCTGAAGTATTTCTTCACCAGCGGGGTCGCCTCTGCCGATGGTGAGGGCGCGTCGAGCGCGGCGATCAAGGCGCGGATCAAGGCCTTGATCGACGCTGAGACCGCCAAGAACATCCTGTCCGATCAGCAGCTGGCCGAAATGCTCCGACACGAAGGCTTCGATCTCGCCCGGCGCACTGTCGCCAAATACCGCGAGGCGATCGGATTGGGATCAAGCGCGGAGCGGCGGCGGGCGAAGAAACTCGCCGGCGCGCGTTAGGACTTTCTGGCACGTCACGCGGCTGCAATCTGGCGATAAATTCACACATTGAATCCGCCCGCCCCAGTGTGACTCGAAAGACTCACTGCAAAAAGTTAACGCTCTAAACTTCTTATTAACCTTTTTTGGTGAGAAGCAGCGTGGTTAACAGGCGGCAACCTCTCCTAAGCGGGGGTTACCAGGTGCAAGATAAGGGGCCAGCAATGCGAGTTCTGCTGATCGAAGACGAGCCGACTACCGCCAAGGCGATTGAGCTGATGCTCACCACCGAAGGCTTCAATGTCTATTCGACCGACCTCGGCGAGGAAGGTTTGGATCTCGGCAAACTGTATGATTACGACATCATTCTGCTCGATTTGAATCTGCCTGACATGCATGGCTATGACGTGCTGAAGAAGCTGCGCGTCGCCAAGGTGCAGACCCCGGTGCTCATCCTTTCGGGCATTTCGGAAATGGACTCGAAGATCCGCAGCTTCGGCTTCGGCGCTGACGATTACGTCACCAAGCCGTTCCACCGCGAAGAACTGGTCGCCCGCATCTATGCCGTGGTGCGCCGTTCGAAGGGCCACTCGCAGTCGGTCATTCGCACCGGCAAGCTCGCCGTGAACCTCGACGCCAAGACGGTCGAAGTCGATGGGGCCCGCGTGCACCTGACCGGCAAGGAATATGCGATGCTGGAGCTGCTCTCGCTTCGCAAGGGCACGACGCTGACCAAGGAAATGTTCCTCAACCACCTGTATGGCGGGATGGACGAGCCCGAACTCAAGATCATCGACGTGTTCATCTGCAAGCTGCGCAAGAAACTGAGCCTTGCTTGCGGCGGCGATAATTACATCGAAACCGTCTGGGGCCGTGGCTATGTGCTGCGCGACGACGAGACAGTGGTCGAAGCGGCGTAATTGGTTGCGAGGGCGCCTCTGCGCCCTCATCCTCGCTGCGTTTCGCGCTTTGCGCGAGCAGCTGCGGGCACGCAGTCGCCCTTGCGGCCCTTTGGGCCGAGCCATCTTTCTCACGCAGACTGTGACGCCCGGAGTTTTGGCTCCGGGCGTTTGCGTTTCAGCCTATGCGGTTGAAGGTGGCTGTCACTATTTGCGGCATTCCCTCTGCCGCCCAGACGATCGTCTCGGTCATGGTCTTGCCGTTCATCGCGACGGTGTAGACCCGCGTCGACACCCGCTGACCGCCTTTGCCAAGCGTCATCACCAGCGTGTTCGCGTCGGGCTGACGCAGCGATACCGAATCGACCGCGGCCATCGACCCCGTGACCGGTGCCGCCAATCCGTCCAGCGACGCAGTCGATTCCGCCGACTGGATTGCCCCGTCGGGGGTCTCCACCGTAACCACCGTATGCCAACGGCCGCCCGCTGCGGGGGCAAAGGCAATCATAACGGCACGGGGACGCTCTTCTGCGGGAATCTTCTCGACATCAAGCGACCACCGCCCGGCCAGCTGCGATGTTGCGGCGGCGGTCGCCACGGCAGGGCCGAGGGTCTCGCGGTGCTCAAGCGGGTTCGTTGCAGTGAGCAGCAGTCCTGCGGCTGCGAGCGGAATTGCGATTAGCATCATCATCTGTCCTTTCGACCAGCGACCGCGCCCAGGCGGCGGCCCGGCGTCGATCTTGGCCGAGGATGCAGCGGCGGACAGATCGATATTCTTGTCCCAGATTTTCTGTGCTGCCAGCTGCCGCGCCAGTTCCCGGCTGCTGCCCACCCCGGTCTTGCGCCGCGCCTCGCGCAGACGCTCATTGATCGAGGCTTCCGAGCGTTCCAGCCGCGCCGCGATCGACTTCACCGTGTGCCCGCCCGCGAGCAGCCGCAGGATCTCCAGCTCCTTGCCGGTCAATGTATCAGGGGAGATAGGCGGAAAGATGGGCATGGCCCCTGATCACCACAGCGCGGTTGCCCACGTCCAGCACGATTTTCTTGTGCCGCGCCCGGCTGCGTGCCAAGCGCGCGCCCCATGACAACATTCAAGGAAGGCGATCCCACCACCATTGCGCGGCTCTATGGCCGCAGCGTCGGCAAGAAGCTGCGCAAGCTCTAGCAATCGCTGGTCGACAACCTCTTGCCGCAGATCAATGTGCCTGTCCAGGGGCCGGTCACGGCTGAGTCGCTGTTCGGCGATCCGCGTCCGCTGCATTTCGAGATCGGCTTCGGCGGGGGCGAGCATCTCGCCTATCGCGCCGATCTGCTGCCCGATCACGGCTATATCGGCGCAGAACCGTTCCTCAACGGCGTGGCGCATTCAGGGATATCTCTGGCGTAGGATTGCCGATTTATATCAGAGGGTTTGTTGCCAAGCAGCGCCGCCGGGAATCGGTCGATTTCGCTTTCGACAACTACGCTGACCGGATCCTTTCAACGGCTGTTCTCGCGGCGGAACACTGCGCATGAAACTTCGCCCCCTCCGCTCGCAGGCCGCAAAGGCCCATGACGACGCGCTCAGCCGCAGCGTCGCTGGGGTGCTTGCGGCCAGCGTTCGGTCACGCGACGATATGCTCCTAATCAACAGGTTGCGACCTTTTTGATCGGCTCAGTAATCAATTGCTTGCATTGTAGGATTTTTCCTATCAGATTAGATGGCTCCTGAACAAAAGT
>JAKFWB010000425.1 GCA_021732945.1 Porphyrobacter sp. | reverse complement strand
AGGCGTGGCGCGGCCGTTCGGCGTCCCACCCCACCTTGATCAACCCGGTGCGGGCGGGGCAGGCGCCGGTCGCCAGCCTGCCCACCGTCTTCGCCGCGGGGCGGGAGGATGCCTGGGGCATCTTCCGGTTCGGCCCGCGCTTTGGCGAAAGCTACCCCGCGATGCGCTTCCCCCTCGCCGCCCAGGGCGAGTTCTGGAAGCAGATGGTGCCGGACTGGAATTTCTCCGTGGGCGCGCCCAACCCCAGTGTCACCGCGCTCAACCTCATCGCCCGCCGCCTCGGCCGGGTGGTGCTGATGAGCCATTCGCAATCGGGCATCTACCCCTTCCAGGCGGCGGCAACGGGCCGTGCGGGCATTGCGGGGATTGTCTCGATCGAGCCCGGCACCTGCCCGGCGGCGAATTCCGACATGGCGCCCTATGCCGGGCTGCCCATCCTGGTGCTCTGGGGCGATTACGTGGAGCTTTCGACCCGCTGGGCGCCGCGCCTGGCCGGCTGCCTCGACTTCGCCCGCGCCGCCAATGCCGCCGGTGGAAAGGTCGAGGTGGCGGTGCTGCCGGAAATGGGCATCCGCGGCAATTCGCACATGCTGATGCAGGACGACAATTCGCATCAGATCGCCGATTGGCTGGTGGGGTGGATGGCCAGGCAGGTCCGCTCAGAGTGATATCCCCCTGTGGAATTAATTGTGTTTCGGCAGCAACAGCGGGTGGGAGATTTCGCTTCGGCCTCGCGGCTCGCCATCAATTCATCTAAACGTAACTCGATTGTGTCAGGTTAGGAACGTGCGTTGGAAAAGTGAACCGCCCCGGGTTTGCCGGAGGCTGTTTGGTTTGAGTCACGCGGCCAGCGCTGGCTGTTCCAGCGCGGCATAGTATCGGGCTTCGGCCTCGGCGGGCGGGATATTGCCGATCGGCTCCAGGATTCTCCGATGGTTGAACCAATCCACCCATTCAAGGGTCGCGAACTCGACGGCGTCGAAGTTCTTCCACGGCCCACGCCGATGGATGACCTCGGCCTTGTAGAGCCCGTTGATGGTCTCGGCGAGCGCGTTGTCATAGCTGTCGCCGACGCTGCCGACCGAGGGCTCGATGCCCGCTTCCGCCAACCGCTCAGTGTAGCGAATGGACACGTATTGGCTGCCACGATCGCTGTGATGGACCAGGCCGCCCCGATGCAGCGGCCGCCGCTCATGCAGCGCCTGTTCCAGCGCGTCGAGCACAAAGCCCGCATGCGCGGTGCGCGACACCCGCCATCCCACGATGCGCCGCGCATAGGTGTCGATGACGAAGGCGACATAGACAAACCCCGCCCAGGTCGAGACATAGGTGAAGTCCGACACCCACAGCGCGTTCGGCCGTGGCGCCATGAACTGGCGATTGACGTGGTCCAGTGGGCAAGGGGCCGCCCGGTCGCTAACCGTGGTGCGGACCGGCTTGCCGCGTATCACCCCCTCTAAAACCAGGCTTTTCATCAGCCGCGCCACGGTGCAGCGGGCCACCTGGTGGCCCTCGCGCAGCAGCTGACGCCAGACTTTCCGCACGCCGTAGACGCCGAAATTCTCGTCGAACACCCGCTCAATGAGCGGCATCAGGGCGGCATCCCGCCGTGCCCGGGCCGAGCATTTTGTCGGGTTGATCCGCTGGGCCGCATGCGCGTGGTAGGTGGATGGCGCGATCGGCAAAACCTCGCAGATCGGCTCGACGCCATGAACACCTCGGTGATCGTCGATGAAGGCGATCATCGCTTGAACCGGCGGTCGAGCTCCGCCTGCGCAAAATATGCCGACGCCTTGCGCAATATCTCGTTGGCCTGGCGCAGCTCGCGGTTCTCCCGCTCCAGGGACTTCACCCTGGCGGCCATCTCTGTCGTCGGGCCAGGGCGGCGCCCCGTGTCACGCTCGGCCTTTTTCACCCACTCGTTCAGCGTCTGCGCCGTGCAGCCGATCTTGGCCGCAATCGACAGGATCGTCGTCCATCGGGACGGATGCTGGGCTTCGTGATCCAGCACCATTCGCACAGCCCGGTCTCGAACCTCGGGGGAGAACTTGTTCGTCGTCTTGCTCGGCATCGCTCCAGCCTCTCAGGAGTTGGAGCCTCCGACAAACCCGGGGCGGTTCACTTTACCCCGGCCAAGCCAGCAAAAGTCCTCGATCATGCCGGCTTCATCGAGGATATGCGCGGCAAAGCAGCCGCCCATCGGCCAGGCGAGCAGCGATGCCCAGCGCCCGGATTACGCCCGGGAGTTATGACGTGACACCCGAGACAACGCCGGGTGGCAGGGACGGGGTAGCGCAGGCGTTGAGCAGCAGCGCCAGTAGAGCTCTCAAGGCAGGACTTTACCAGGGTTCATCAGGCCCAGCGGGTCGAGCGCCGCCTTTATGGCCTGCATGGCGGCGAGTTCAGCGCCGCCACGCCAATCCTCCATCATGTCGGTCTTCAGTCGGCCGACACCGTGCTCTGCGGAAAAACTGCCACCATAATCGCGCACGATCGCATTCACGCAATCCATGATGTCATGGCTGCGGGCGAGGAAGGCCGCGCCGTCCATCTCCAGCGGCTGGGCCAGGTTCATGTGGATATTGCCGTCGCCGAGATGGCCAAAGGGCACCGGGCGGCTGCCGGGGATGAGGTTTTTCAGCGCCTCCGAAGAGCGCCGGATCATCTCCGGCACCGCCGAGACTGGCACCGAGACGTCGTTCTTGACCGAGGCGCCGGCGCGCTTCTGCCCCTCCGGATGTTCCTCGCGCAGTTTCCAGAGGGCCGCGCGCTGGGCGCCGGATTCCGCCAGTGCCGCGTCCAGCACTTCGCCGGCTTCCATCGCTGCTTCAAGCACGCTTTCCAATAGGGCGCGCAGCCCGGCATTGGGGCGGGAGGAGGCGAGGT
>JAKFWB010000567.1 GCA_021732945.1 Porphyrobacter sp. | reverse complement strand
TCTGCGATTGTGCGGATCTACATGAGCGAATTCATGGAGAAGCACGCTGTCGCTCGGCTTATCGGCGCGCCTCCGGGCTATGTCGGCTATGAGGAAGGCGGGGTGCTGACCGAAGCGGTGCGCCGTCGCCCCTATCAGGTGGTGCTGTTCGACGAGGTAGAGAAGGCGCACAGCGATGTCTTCAACGTGCTGCTGCAGGTGCTCGATGATGGCCGCCTGACCGACGGGCAGGGCCGGGTGGTCGACTTTGCCAACACGCTGATCATCCTCACCAGCAACCTCGGCAGCCAATATCTCGCCAACCTGCCTGACGGGGCGGAGACCGCCGCGGTCGAGAAGGACGTGATGGACGTGGTGCGCGGGCATTTCCGGCCCGAATTCCTCAACCGGCTGGACGAGATCATTCTGTTCCACCGGCTGGGTCAGGAGCATATGGCGCCGATTGTCGAGATCCAGGTCAAGCGCGTGCAGAAGCTGCTGGCGGATCGCAAGATCACCATCGACCTGACCGATGCGGCGCTGCGCTGGCTCGGCCGGGTGGGCTATGATCCGGTCTATGGCGCGCGGCCCCTGAAGCGGGCGGTGCAACGCTATCTGCAGGATCCGCTGGCTGAAATGCTACTGCAAGGCAAGTTGCCGGATGGCACGACACTGGCAGTCGATGAAGGCGACGGGGCGCTATCCATGACGATTCGGTGACGGTCAGCGCTCGCGAGGAGTTAATTGGCCCTCGCCAGCGTCGCGCAAGATTGTGAGCGCGCTTCATTCGATTTGATAAGCGACGCAATTTGTTGCGTGCAACCCTGCCTAGCTTTTAATAATCGCAAAGCCACAATCTAACTTTGTTGCCCGAATTCCCTCTGGCGCTCGCTGAATGTGGGATTAACGCAACACCGCCCGGAAAAGTTGGCCCTTGCGTAGGGGCGCTTTGACATCAAACTTTCGCTATTGCACAAATCAGTCACTGCGGGGACTGAATTGGGTAACCATTGATGCGTGCGCCAACCACACGGGGCAATTGTGTGGCGGGCGGGGCGCGGTGCCTATGTCTCCGGTTCGGGCAACTGGAGTGATCATGAAGAAATTTCATAGCAATTCGATCAAGGCGCTGGCCTTTTCTGCTTCCGCGATTGCGTTTGTCGTCGCCTGTCCAGCCTTTGCGCAGGATGCTGAAAAGCCTGCGCAGGAAGAGGAAGAGGAAGAGCAAGTTGATGTCGTAACCGACGCCGAAGGGCGTACCGGGCAGGCAGGCAACATCACGGTGACCGGCTCGCGCATTGTGCGCGACACCTATTCCTCGATCTCGCCGCTGCAGGTGCTCACCACCGAAAACCAGCAGGCAGTCGGCGCGTTTGACCCGGCACAGATTCTGCAGCGTTCGGAAGCTGCTGCGGGTACCCAGATCGATGCGACTTTCCAGGGCTTCGTGCTCAACAACGGCCCGGGTTCGCAGACGCTGAACCTGCGCGGCCTTGGTGCTGACCGCACGCTGCTGCTCGTCAATGGCCGCCGCTTGGCACCGAGTGGTGTGGAAGGTGCGCCGAGCAACCCCTCAATCAACCTGATCCCGGCCTCCTTGGTCGATCGGTTTGACATCCTCACAGACGGCGCTTCGTCAGTCTATGGTTCGGACGCGGTCGCGGGCGTGGTTAACGTCATCCTCCGCAAGGACTTCGACGGGCTCGAAATCCAGGCAAATGGCAACGTCAATCCGCAGGGCGGCGGTGATGACTACACCGTCAGTGGCGCTTGGGGTTTCAATACTGATCGCGCAGTGTTCGGTATCGGCGTTGAGTATCAGTATCGTGACGAAGTGAAGTTGGGTGACCGCGACTTCCTCTCCGGTTGTGATGCCAATCGTGAAATTGACCAGGATGGCAATATCCGGACGATCGGCCTGCGGGACAATGCTCTGGTGCGTTCGCGTACCGGGGGGCGGGTCGGAGTCTCGGAGAGTGAATGCAAGATCGGTGCGCTGTCCGGACGCATCTTCGTCGACCAGACACGGGTGGGTTCGATCTATTTTCAGCCAGGAATTGGCAACGTCCTCACAGACTTTTCGGAAAACACTGGCCTTGGGAACCGTGAAGTCGACTTTAACAACGACGGCGTCCGCGACGTTGATTTCCAAAACTTCAGTAATAACTCGAATAATAACCCGGTCACTCTCGATACAACCTTTATTTCGCAGCAGAAGCTTATCAATGGCTTTGCCTATGGCGAGTATACCTTCCCTGGTGAAGCCAACATTACGCCATTCTTCGAAGCGCAATTTACACGCTCGGAGGTATCAGCTCCGAACTCAGGTCAGCCGCAAATCTTTCCCTTCGTGCCTGACCTCAATCGGTTTAATCCGTGCAACATCAGCAGTGCCGGTGGAGTAAGGATCAACCCGACCGGGGTTGATTGCCGCGCGGCGGATAACGCCTTTCAGCGGCGGCTAAATCCGGCGGTTTTCAACGGGGCGACCCGTCCGCTTTCCACCGGTTTCTCTCTTCCAGTGCAGCCAATTTTTGCGATCGAAGGGGATCGTAGCAACGTTGAGAGCACCCAAGAGCAGTATCGTGGCGTGCTTGGGGTTCGGGGCGATCTTCCGTTTATCGGATCGAGTTGGACGTTCGAAGTCTCCGGTACATATTCCCGCTCGATCGGCACTGCGGTCCGTAACGGCATCCGCGAAGACAAGCTAGCGTTTGCTCTCGGTCTCGACCCGACGGCTGATTACGACGGCGACGGAATTGTCGACAACGACACCGACGTTGATCGCAACGGTGTCGCTGATAATCCCGGCGACGGTATCGCCGACGATTATGACAACAATCTGAACGTATTCGGTGCCTTCGGTGACACGCAGTTCATCGGCGAATGTAATACGGCTGGTCTTGCC
>JAKFWB010000155.1 GCA_021732945.1 Porphyrobacter sp. | reverse complement strand
AGCCGCCGTAATAGCGCTTGCCCGGATAGCCTTCCGCATACTTGTTGGTGAACACGCTGCCCGCTGCTTCGAGCACCGCGCGGCTGGCGATGTTTTCGCTCGCGATCAGCTCGATCTTGTCGCGCTGACGGGCAAGTTCATTGGAAACGGCTGCCGCGATTTCCGGATCAGCGTGGGCGAGGTCGTCATTCCAGAACCCGTCCATCGACGAGACTGCGGTGCGGGCGGCGAAATCAATCGGGGCGGTGCTCATTGATGGGTCTCGATATGATCGGGAAAGAATGGGGGCTTGCCAAGCTTGCCCACGCGGCGTTGATGGCGGCCGGCAGGGTCGCCGGCATCGGCGAATTCGGTATCAAGGAAGGTGGCAACGCAGGCTTTGGCCATCTCTATCCCTACGAGCCGCGCGCCCATTGCGATGCAATTGGCATCATTATGTTCGCGCGCGAGCGCGGCTGACAGCGGTTCGGAGACCAGCGCACAGCGCACTTCGGGGTGGCGGTTGACGCTGATCGAAATCCCGATCCCGCTGCCGCACAGTGCGATGCCGTATTCGACCGTGCCTTCAGCGACAATCTCGGCCAAGCGGTAGCCGTAATCGGGATAATCGACGCTCGTGCCCGGTTCCGGCCCAAGGTCGGCGACCTCGTGCCCATCTTCGATAAGCCATTCGGCAAGCTCGGCCTTGAGCTCGATGGCGGCGTGGTCTGAGGCGATGGCGATGCGCATGGGGGGGGTATAGGGTGATCAATTTTGTCAGGCTACAGCGAAATGACGAGTGATTTGGTGCTCAGTGTTCCGAGAGCCTAGGTTCGTGTTTAAGTGGTTCATTCCAAACAGCGTACCCAATCCCGACGTTGGCCGAACGATAAATCTCAGCAGCAACATGACGAATCTGCGTCTGAGAGACCAATGCCGCTTGCACTGGGTCAATTCCACCGATCGAAGCAAATATTTGCCGAGGTTTTGTCAAAAATCTAATATTTTCGTCCATAACTGAAACAAGTTGGTCAAAAGCTTTTGTTAAGCCAGTGGCTTTTCTTGTGACCATTCCCACTACTTTTCCATCTTTCATGCTAATTAGCGGCCCTCCGGAGTTGCTAGGATTTATGCTCATGTCTATTTTTAGAATTAATGCTGGACCACTTTGGTAGACGGCCGAAACGAAACCTTGATGCAACGTCAAATGCGGGTCTTCGAAAGGATAGCCCAAGGCGCAAACAGGCGTTCCAGGTACAGGGCATTCCGTCGCCCACTCCAAGCTTGGTGGCAGTGAGATTTCGTCTGGGGGCACGACGATTGCATAGTCGTATGAGTGTTCATCTGAGAATCCACCGATCGTAGGTGCTGATGAACAATCTGCCCATCGAGTAGGTACTGAGCGCGAGCTTTTTTCGAAAACCACGTCAAAATCTAAGCCTCGCGCTGAGTGAACCACATGTCCAGCTGTAACTAGGTGGTTCCCAACTACGAAGCCGGTCCCAGAACTAACTCGCTGGCCACTTCTTGAAAACACTAAATTAGCTACGGATGGACCGCAAAGTTCGTAGATTTCAGTCCCATTTAGCATAGAAGCACCAAACCTACTGATCCAAGAACGACCGCATTTTCCGCGACCGGCTCGGGTGCTTGAGCTTCCGCAGCGCCTTCGCCTCAATCTGCCGAATCCGCTCGCGGGTCACTGAGAACTGCTGGCCGACTTCTTCCAGCGTGTGATCGGTGTTCATCCCGATCCCGAACCGCATCCGCAGCACGCGCTCTTCTCGCGGGGTGAGCGAGGCGAGCACGCGGGTGACGGTTTCCTTGAGGTTCGCCTGAATCGCGGCATCGACCGGGATGATCGCGTTCTTGTCCTCGATGAAATCTCCGAGGTGGCTGTCTTCCTCGTCCCCGATGGGGGTTTCGAGAGAAATCGGCTCCTTGGCGATTTTCATCACCTTTCGCACCTTCTCCAATGGCATGGAGAGGCGCTGCGCCATTTCCTCGGGCGTGGGCTCGCGGCCTTCTTCGTGCAGGAATTGCCGCGACGTGCGGACCAGCTTGTTGATCGTCTCGATCATGTGCACCGGGATGCGGATGGTGCGGGCCTGATCCGCGATTGAACGCGTGATTGCCTGCCGGATCCACCACGTTGCGTAAGTGCTGAATTTGTAACCCCGACGGTATTCGAACTTGTCGACCGCCTTCATCAACCCGATATTGCCTTCCTGAATGAGATCAAGGAATTGCAGGCCGCGATTGGTGTATTTCTTGGCAATCGAGATCACCAGACGCAGGTTCGCTTCGACCATTTCCTTCTTGGCAATCCGCGCCTCGCGCTCGCCCTTCTGGACCATGTTGACGATGCGGCGGAATTCGGTGAGGCTCATGCCGGTCTGCGCGGCGATATCGGCGATTTCCGAGCGGATGCGCTCAATCGCGTCTTCTTCGCGCTCGGCAAAGGCGGCCCATTTCTTGTCCTTCTTCGCGCGTTCCTTGATCCAGGCATCGTCCATCTCATTGCCGACATAGGCGTTGAGGAAGTCGATGCGCTTGACCTTGTTGCGCTCTGCCAGACGCAGCATCTGCCCGCCCAGCGTGGTCAACCGGCGGTTGAATGCATAGAGATTGTCGACCAGAAATTCGATCTTGGTCGCGTGGAACTGTACGCTTTCAACCTCGGCGGTGAGGTCTTCGCGCAATTGTTCGTATTTCTTTTCCTTGACGCCGGGGAAATCATTGCCGAGCGCCAGTGTGTCCACCCGCTCACCCTGAAGCTTTTCGAAGGCGTTGAACAAGGTGGTGATGCGGGCAAACCGTTCGAGCGCTTCTGGCTTAAGCTGCGCTTCCATCTGCGCGAGGGAGAGAGTGTTGTCTTCCTCCTCTTCCTCTTCGCGTTTGGGGCGGCCTT
>JAKFWB010000061.1 GCA_021732945.1 Porphyrobacter sp. | reverse complement strand
GACCGTGTTGCAGCGGATGTTCGCGCGCAAATCGATTGCGCAAGTCCAGCATGAAACCCAGAACAGCGAGCTAAAGCGATCGCTTGGCAAGTGGAACCTGCTGCTGCTGGGCGTGGGCTGCATCATCGGGGCGGGCATCTTCGTGCGCACCGGCAGCGCAGCGGCGCTGCATGCGGGGCCAGCGGTGCTGCTGAGCTTTGTGGTCGCCGGGATCGTCTGCGCCTTTGCCGGGCTTTGTTATGCCGAATTGTCCTCGACCCTGCCGGTGTCGGGCTCAGCCTATACCTATGGCTACACCACGCTGGGTGAGTTCGTGGCGTGGACGATGGGCGTGCTGCTGCTGCTCGAATACGGGATTGCTGCGGCGGTCGTCGCGGTGGGCTGGGCGGGCTATGTCGTCAGCCTGCTCGCCGACTTCGGAATCCAGATACCCGCCGTCCTGACTGGCCCGACCGGCCAATTGCTGGTGCGCGACGGGGCGCCGGTGCTGGTCGATGGCCAGCAGGTGGTGACGATCTTCAACCTCCCCGCCTTCCTGATCTGCATCGCGCTATCGCTGCTGTTGGTTCTGGGCGTGTCAGAGAGCGCCAAGGTCAACAACGTCATCGTCGCCATCAAGGTCAGCGTGCTGACCGCCTTCATCGTGGTTGGCGGAATGATCGTGCTGTCGAACCTGCCCGAGCTCGTTTCGACCAACTGGATGCCGTTCATTCCGGAATATGACGCCGCCGCTAACAATGGCGAGGGCGCGTTCGGGGTCGACGGGATCATGCGCGCCGCCTCGATCGTGTTCTTCGCCTATATCGGCTTCGAGGCGGTCTCGACCGCCGGGCAGGAAGCCAAGGACCCGGCCAAGGACATGCCGTTCGGCATCATCGGCAGCCTCGTGGTGTGCACCGTGATCTACATGCTGGTCGCTGCGATCATGACGCTGCTGGTGCCTTACAACACCCTCAACGTTCCCGATCCGGTGGCGGTGGTGGTCGATGCCTTTGGTCCGCAATGGGGCTGGCTCGCCAAGATCATCAAGGTTGGCGCGATCATCGGTCTGACTTCGGTGGTGCTGGTGCTGATGTACGGCCAGACCCGCATCTTCTACACCATGGCGCGCGACGGCCTGCTGCCGCGCATCTTCTCGAGGGTGCACCCCAAGTACCAGACGCCGTGGATCAATACGCTGCTGGTCGGGCTGATCACCGCGCTGGCGGCCGGGTTCCTCGACATCAACCTTCTGGGGGATGCGACCTCGGTCGGCACGCTGGCGGCCTTCGCGATCGTGTGCCTCTCGGTGATCTACCTGCGCCGTGCGGCACCCGAACTGCCGCGCGGGTTCAAGGTGCCGTTCTACCCGGTGACGCCGGTGCTGGGGATACTGTCCTGCGTCTATCTGATCACCACGGTGCCGGGACATGTGCTGCTCCTGTTCCTCGGCTATCTGGCCGTGGGGATGGTGATCTACTTCTTCTACGGCATCCACTTCTCGAATCTCCAGACCGGGCGGGATCAGGATGACGCGCCCGATATGGGCGAGTTCCCGGGGCCGGTGGTCGACGATTAGGCGTGGCCGACGTCTGTCGGCGGCGGAAATTGCAGGGCGCGGGGTGCGGTTGGCGCATCCCGCGCCCTTTGCATTGCACTTGCGCCAATATTGGAACATAAAGCGAACATATGAGTCGTTCGCCTATGTCCTTCAAACCATCGCCTGCCCGTGTCCTGCCCGCTCGCCTGCCCGAAGCGCGCTGGCGGCCGGGGCTGGATGTGCCGCCATTTCACTCCGAAATCTTCGCCTCCAGCGCTGAGGCGAGCGGGGCGGGGCTGGCGTTGGCGCTGGCCCGCGATGCGCTTGCGGGCGCGGCAGAGGATCACACGCGCCACGTGCTGTGGGTGCAGGATCGCAACGCGATCCAGCGCGGCGGGCGGCCTTGCCTCGCGGGCCTGCCGTCCGATTGGCGCCGCCGCCTGATCCACGTTGCCGCCGCCACGCCCGAAGATGCGCTGTTCGCGCTGGAGGAGGGGCTCAAATGCCGCGATCTCGCCTGCGTGATCGGCGAGATCGCGGGCAATCCGCGCGCGCTGAACTTCACCGCCTCGCGCCGGCTGAGCCTGACAGCGGAACGCCACGGAGTACGGCTGTGGCTGGTGCGGCTGGATGCGGAGCCTGACCTCTCCTCAGCCCGGATGCGCTGGCAGGCGCGCGCAGCCCCGTCGCCGCCGTCGCGCTGGAACGCTGCTGCTCCCGGCACTGCCACCTGGCACGCCGAACTGTTTCGCGCGCGGGCCCATGCGCCGGGCGAATGGATGTTGAGCGATGATGATGGAACTCTGCGCCTCCACAGCGAACTTGCCGAATGCGCCGCCGCCGCGCCGGATTCTGTCCATCTGGCTCGCCCGACTTTCGGTCGATCGCTGGCGGCTCGCGCACGCGCCTGATGCGCGCCCTGCTGCCGATGGCGCGCCCACCGCGCTGATCAGCGATACCGCGCATGGCCCGCGGATTGTTGCGGCCAATGATGCCGGCCTTGCCGCAGGGGCGCGAACGGGCATGCTGCTCGCCGATGCGCGGGCGCTGTGCCCGCAATTGGAGGCGGTTCCGGCCGATCCGGCGGGCGATCTGGCGGCGCTCGAAAAGCTCAGCATTTGGGCGCAGCGTTGGGGGCCGTGGAGTGCGCTTGATCCGCCCGATAGCCTGCTGGTCGATGTTACCGGCGCGGCGCATTTGTTCGGGGGGGAGGAACGCCTGCTCGCCGATGTCGCGCAGGCCTTCACCGCCCGCAGCCTCACCGCCCGCGCCGCGCTTGCGCCGACCGCCGGGGCGGCGTGGGCGTTAGCGCATTACGGGCGACCGGGCGCGATCCTGGGTCCTCCCCTGCAAGGGGAGGGGGAGGATCAGATGCTCCGC
>JAKFWB010000316.1 GCA_021732945.1 Porphyrobacter sp. | reverse complement strand
GCATCAAGATCAGCCTGTGTGCGCGAAGCGACCACCACATCGGCCCCGGCCTGCGCCAAGGCGATGGCGATCGCCCGGCCAATCCCCTTCCCCGCCCCGGTCACCACTGCAACCTCTCCGTCGAGCCGGAATCTGTCGAGAATGCCCATGCCTGTCTCTCCTGCCTTACCCGCCGCAAACATAGGGCGCGGCAGACCGCCAACCACTCGCTAAAGTGAGCCTCGCGCCGGTCCTATCCGGCGGTGCGCGCGTCGCGGCTGATGTGCAGTCCGGGGCGGTCAGACCCGGCGGGCGGATGGAGGGAGACACCATCAGTCGCAAGGCTCTGCCATTGTTGCGGGCCAAGCGGCATGCCGTCAAGGCCAAGCCATTCGCCGCCTTCGGGGAAGCTGGCAAAGGCTGACAGGTTGGCAGCGCGCGCGCCGGACAGCGCGGCCACGTGATCCTCTAGCGCGATGTCGCGTTGCGCCCAATCGATCGGGATATTCTGACAATAGGCGTTGTTGTTGCCGTGCTGCGTGCGGCCGCATTCGTCGCCCGCAGTCAGCATGATTGTGCCGGTCGAGGCGAACAAAGTGTCCAGCAGCGCGCGCAGGTCAGCATCGCGGCGAGCGATCACAGCGGGGTCGTCGCTTGGCCCCTCGGCCCCACAATTCCACGAATGGTTTTCGCCATGGCCATCGCGGTTATCCTCGCCATTGGCGTGGTTGTGGCGGGCTTCGTAGGCGACCGTATCGGCCAGCGTGAAACCATCATGCGAGGCGACGAAGTTGACGCTGCGGCAGTCATTCCCGAACACGTCGGATGATCCGGCGATGCGGGTGGCGAGATCGCCAATTGTCCCCGTGCCTTTCCAGAACCGGCGAACATCATCGCGGTAACGATCGTTCCATTCGAGCCAGCCCGGCGGGAAGTTGCCGAGCTGATAGCCGCCCGGCCCGATATCCCACGGCTCGGCAATCATCACGCGGTCGGCCAAGATCGGTTCCGCAGCGAGCTCGGCGAAGATCGGGGCGTACCGGTCGAAGCCGGGGCCGCGCGCGATCACCGGGGCGAGATCGAAGCGGAAGCCGTCGATGCCGCAATGGCGCACGAAATGGATGAGGCTATCGATCATCAGCCGCCGCACGGACGGGTTCGCAAAGTCGAGCGTATTGCCGCAGCCGGTATCATTGATCAGCGTGCCATCGGGCGCACGGACATAAGCGGCGGGGTCAAGCCCGCGCAAGCTGAGCGTGCCGCCGTGAATGTCGCTCTCGCCCGAATGGTTGAATACGAGGTCGAGGATGACGCCGATCCCCGCTTCGTGCAGCGCCTCCACAGCTTCACGCAGTTCCTTGACGCCGCCGGGGCACAGGCCGGGATCCAGCGCCATCATCGCGACCGGATTGTAACCCCAGTGGTTCGCGAGGCCGAGCGGCGGCAGGTGGCGTTCGTCCACCCATGCGACAATCGGCATCAGTTCGATGGCGCTGACATGGAGCCTTCTGAGATGCGCAATCACCGCAGGGTGCGCCAATGCGGCGATGGTGCCGCGCTGCTGAGGCGGCACATCGGAGTGGAGCACGGTGAAGTCCGCAACATTGACCTCGTAAATCAACCCACCGCGCTGGAACAGCGGCGGTTGGTGCGGCACCACCGGCAGCGGCCCCTGAACCACCGCGCGGGGAATGATGTCGGCGGTATCCTCGCCATATCGCGCCAGTTTGGGATGCTGCACGAAGCGGCGGTCGAGCTCTACCGCGTAGGGGTCGACCAGCAGCTTGGCGGGATCGAACCACTGGTTGTTTTCCGGCGCGTATGTTCCGTGAGCGCGGTAGGCGTAGCGGGTGCCTGCCAGATCGCCAGTCAGTTCGAGCGTCCAGACTTCGCCCTCGCGTGCCATCGAGTGACGAGTTTCCGCTTCACCATCGAACAGGCACAGGTCAACCGTATCGGCCATCGGCGCGCGCACCGCGAAGCGGGTGACGCCGCCTTCGACATGCGCGCCAAGCCGGGCGGTCACGTCACCACATCAGGCGCGGTGCGCCCTGTATGCGCGGTGATCCCGGCGATGGCTTCCGCCGCTGCAATCAGATCAGCCAGCATTGCCGGGGTTTGGGCATCAAGCACGCCTTCAGCCGCCTCATAGCGTTCCAGATAGACCCGCAAGGTCGCGCCTTCGGTGCCCGTGCCTGACAAGCGAAACACGATCCGCGATCCGCAGGCGAACATCACCCGCACGCCTTGATTGCAGCTGACCGACCCATCGACCGGATCAGTGTAGGCAAACTGATCGGCAGCAGCGACAGCCAGCGTCCCGAACACCTTGCCCGGCAGAGCTGGCAACGACGCATCCAGCGCGGCCATCAACGCGTTCGCCTTGGCCGTATCAATCGCCTCGTAATCGTGGCGGGCATAGTAATTGCGCCCGAACCGCGCCCAGTGATCCGCCGCAATTTGCACCACCGGCTTGCCTGTCACCGCGAGAATATTGAGCCACAGCAACACTGCCCACAGCCCGTCCTTCTCGCGCACATGATCGCTGCCGGTGCCCGCGCTTTCCTCGCCGCAGATTGTGGCCATTCCGGCATCGAGAAGGGTGCCAAAGAACTTCCACCCCGTCGGCGTTTCCCACAAGGGAATGCCCAGAGCGGCGGCGACCTTGTCCGCTGCGGTGCTGGTCGGCATTGAACGGGCAATGCCCTTGAGGCCCCTCGCATAGGCTGGCGCACATTGCGCATTGGCCGCCAGCATCGCGAGCGAATCCGAGGGGGTGATGAATACGCCTTTGCAGATGATAAGATTGCGGTCCCCATCCCCGTCCGATGCCGCTCCCAGAGCAGGCGCTTCAGGTGACATCATAAGATCGTAAAGCACCCGCGCATGGACCAGATTGGGATCAGGATGATGCCCGCCAAA
>JAKFWB010000127.1 GCA_021732945.1 Porphyrobacter sp. | reverse complement strand
TCGGCGAGCCAGCTGAAGCTGTGCAGCACCCGTTCCACGCCCGGCGCAAGGTGCGCGGCAGGCGCGAAATCGAGGCTGGCGATCGGCAGGCGGGCGCTGTGGACCAGAAAATGCCCAGCGCGCAGGTCCGTGCCTGCCGCGCGGTCACCGCGATTGGGACTGTCCACGGTCGCCAAAACCCGAACGGGCGGCGGGCGGCGGAACGGCTGGCTCAGCGCCTGACCGGGCACGCCAAGGCGATAGGCCAAGCGGATCAGCGCTTCTCCCGGCCCCGCCTTCACCGCGATCGCATCGCTCAGCGCCAGCGCGCGCGATGGTTCTGCTGCTGGCGGCTCGCTCGCGGGTTCGGCAGGGGTGATGGCTCCCGGTTCCGGCTGATCGGCGAGTATCAGCGCAGGGCTGTCACCCACGCGCTCCACCAGAGCATCGGCACGGCGGCCCGCTGGAGTGCGCAGCAGCGTCGCCATCATCTGCCCCCCTTCAATGCGGATATGTTGGCGGCGTAATGGTCCGGCCCACCTTTGAATGTGGCCGATCCTGCCACCAGCACATCGGCCCCGGCCTCGATACACAGGCGCGCGGTTTCGGCATTGACCCCGCCATCCACCTCAAGATGGATCGCCCGGCCCGAACGGGTGATCATCGAGCGAATGCGCGCGATTTTTTCCAGCTGCGACGGGATGAAGCTCTGCCCGCCAAAGCCGGGGTTGACGCTCATCACCAGCACCAGATCGGCCAGGTCCATCAGATTATCGAGCACTTCGACTGGTGTGCCGGGATTGATCACCACGCCCGCGCGTTTGCCCAGCGCTTTGATTGCTTGCAGCGTGCGGTGGATATGCGGCCCGGCCTCGGGATGGACAGTGATGATATCGGCCCCGGCCTCGGCAAAGGCCTGAAGATAGGGATCGACCGGCGCGATCATCAGGTGCACGTCAAACGGCTTGGCCGTGTGCGGGCGCAGCGCCTTGACGACATCGGGCCCTATCGTGATGTTGGGCACGAAATGCCCGTCCATGACGTCAATATGGATCCAGTCCGCCCCCGCAGCATCGATGGCGCGCACTTCCTCGCCCAGCCGGGCGAAATCGGCGGAGAGGATCGACGGGGAAATCAGAGGTGCAGGCATGGCGCGGCGCTGGCCTTTTTGTAACGCTTGCCATGCCATACGGGAGCCGCGAATCGGGGGACAAGCGCGGATCGTGCCTTTTCCACCGTGGCGACCTCTAGGTGAACGGCGAGACGTGCGGCAATTAAGCCGCAATTCAGGCATGTTCGGGCAAAAGCACCGCCAATTGGAACGATCCCCAAGCCGCGCTGATGCCTCCGCGTCGCTTTTCTCCTTTCACCGTGAGATGCCCATGAACCGCTTTGCTTCCTCTCTGCCCCTGCCCGATTGGCTGCGCCTTGGCGGCAATGCGTCGATTGCTTTGGCTGCTGCCGGGCTGGCATTGGCCGGGATCGGTGCCGCTGCACCTTTGGCGGCGCAGGCCTATACCTATGCCCGGTCAGGCCCCAACGACTTGAACCTGTGCGCGCCCGGTAAGGGCCCGGCGGTCCGCATCGCGGTGAGCGGGATCAAGTCTTCGACCGGCAACCTGTTCGTGCGGGCCTACCCCGCCAAAAGCAGCGATTGGCTCAAGTCCAAGCGCTATGTCATGCGGGTGGATGCCACGCCGCGCGAAGGCAGTGTGACGGTGTGCGTGCCACTGCCGACACCGGGTGATTATGCCATCGCGGTGCAGCATGATGCCAATGGCAATCGCAGCACCGATATCTCCACCGATGGCGCAGGGATGTCGAACAACCCCGGGATCAAGAAGTTTCTCGGCCTCGTCCCGCGTCCGCCGTCGGTCGACAAGGCGCGCTTCACCGCGGGTGAGGGCGTCACCCGCATGAACATCGCGATTCAGTATCTCAACTAGAGCGCTGCCGGTGGCGCCACAGGTCGATCAGGACTTGCGGCGCTGCCAGCAACGGAAAGCGTTCGCGAAACGGTGTTAGCTTGACCGGCATGCCCGTGTGCCGCTCGATCTTCCATGCGGCATAGCGCGCCGCCCCTTCAAAGGTGGTGCTGGCCTTGACCAGCCGCACCAGATTGAGCGGCTTGCCCAACCGCCTGCGCCGCGCCCACCAACCCAGCACGCTACGCCGCTGCGCCGGGGCGATCTGCGGGGCAAGGTTCGCGCCCATTTGATCGAACGCAATCCCGCCTGCCTGCCATGCCAGCGGCAGCAGCCCGGCAAAGTGATCGGCGTTAACGCTGAGAATATCATTCTCCCGCCCGCTTTTCTCCACCCGGAATTCAGCCCTGTAGGTCGCCCGAAACAGGGCGCGCCAGTAATCATCGGCCGTGCCGGTGCCGGGGCCAAGCGCTGCCGCCAGCTGGGCTGCGGTGACGGCGGCTGCGGCGATGGCGGCGATCACCTTGGCTTTGGCGGCCTCATCCTCGGCCCAGATCAGCGCGCTTGGCTGAACGAAGCGCGCCCAGATTGTGGTATCGGTGCTCTCACCGCTCGCCGCACGCGCGAAGGTGCTGAGCCGCATGGTTGCGACCTTGGCGCGCAAGGTCTGCCCATCGACCTGACGTTCGTGATAGCTGACCGTCGGCCAGATCGCGCTTTCCTGCGTGCCGGGCAGCAGGATGTAGAAATCGAGCACCCCGTCCAGGGATCCGGTGCGCAGGTTCGATCCATAGAACAGCACCGCCTGCGCGCCCGCCGCATCGGTCAGCGCACGGGCGAAGTCGGCGACGGCTGGATCGACCGGGGCCGCAAGCCGGGCGACGACCCGCTCTGCCGGCGGATCAGGCGCAGGGCTCATGAGCGCTTTCCGACCATTCTGGGTCGCCCTGACGGAGCCGATTTTGGCCCGGCACAAGGAGCGCGGAGGGAGCCATGCTAC
>JAKFWB010000360.1 GCA_021732945.1 Porphyrobacter sp. | reverse complement strand
CAGCAGGTCGCTGCTGTTCTGGCTACCCTGCTGCCAGGCAAGGCCGCGTACCAGGCAGGCTGGCAGACCTTCCGACCCCTCGCCCATCGCCAGACCCGCCGCACACGCAACCGCATCGGCAAAGGCTATCTGCGTGACCTGCATGATTCGCCCGTCCCGGTCTGGCTGGCCGCGCTGATCGATAACCGCTGGCGGCCCTGCCACGCCAATCGCCACATTCGTGGTGCCGACACGCCATGGCCGGCCAAAGCTGTCGGAGATGATTACCCCGGGCCTGACACCAGTTCGCGCATTGCATGCCTCGGCAATGCGCGCTGCGCTCTTGTCCGGGTTTTCAGGCAGCAGCAAAACGTCTTCCTGCGATTTCGAACCCAGGTTGGACGCATCGATCCCGGCGTTTGCCATCACGTGGCCCAGCCGGTGCCGGGTAATCAGAACGTTGGGCACGGCGCGCACCACGGCGCTGGATTCGCGCAGCACCAGCTCCACAAGCGCGGGTTCCTTGTGGGTCAGCGCAGCCAATTCCCGCGCCTCGTCGCTCACCTCGACAGCGGCAAGCGCGACGCTGCGCCCCTCTGCCTTGGAGACGATCTTTTGCGTGACCACCAGAATATCGCCCGGCGCAATATCGGGCTCGCCTGCCGCAAGCCGTTGGGCCAGCAGCGCCGGCAGGTCATCGCCTGCGAGAATTTCCGGCAAACCGCCTATGGGGTGGACGCAGAACATCGTCAGTCGAGCGGTTTCAGCTCGCCCGTAATCCGAATGCCGGCACCGTCTACCTTGTAGTTCTTGTTGATGAAAATGAGCAGCGAGGTCATCGCCTCAGCCGCTGCTGCATTGACCAGCGGACCTGCGTGGATACCGCGCAGGCCCACGGCTTCGGCCAGCGCGACCACTTCGGCGCGGGCCGCCTTCTCATCACCGAATACCAGGATATCGCAATCAACCTCGCCTTCTTCGGCCAGACGATGCGCTGCGACATTGTGGAATGCCGCCACCAGCCGCACGTCTTCGCCCAGCAGTTTGCTGGCACAGGCCGCCGCCGAACCTTGTTCGGGCAGTTGCACGCGCATCACCTTGGGCGGAACCAGCGGAACCGTGGTGTCAACCACGATCTTGCCCGCCACGTGCGGCTTGATTTCGGCCAGCGTCGCCGCCTGCGCGGAAAATGGCACGGTGACGAGCACGATCGCGCCTTCCCTTGCCGCATCGGCATTGGCCATGCCGACAATTCCATGACCCAGTGCTGCTGCCCGTGCACTTGCCGATTCCGCAGCGCGCGATCCGATGATGATTGCATGGCCTGCCTTGGCGAGCCGCAATGCAAGCCCGCTGCCGAGTTGGCCCGTTCCGCCGATCACGGCGATTGTCTGGCTCATATCTGTTTCCTAACTAATTAAAAAGTAGCGAGAACCTGGTCTGCACGCATGGTGTAAGAGGTAGTGCGTTCGCACAGGCGGCGGCCGATGCCCTTCGCCAGCGCGCGCATCTGCGGCACATCAAATTCCTGCCCGTTGACTCCGCCCGCTGCGCGGGTGATCGATTCATCCATCAGCGTGCCGCCAAGGTCGTTGGCACCAGCCTGCAAAATCCGCGCTGCGCCATCCGGCCCTAGCTTCACCCAGCTCACCTGGATGTTGGGGATGGCACCATCCAGCGCAATACGGGCGATGGCATGCATCAGCACGGTCTCACGCCAGGTCGGGCCGGAACGGGTTTGCCCTCGCCGCCAATTGGGCGCTTCCATGTGAACAAACGGCAGCGGCACGAACTCGGTAAAGCCCCCGGTTTCCAGTTGCAGCGCGCGCAAGCGCTGCAGGTGCGTGGCCCAGTGCGAATAATTTTCCACGTGGCCGAACATGATCGTGGCCGTGGTCTTCAATCCCACCGTGTGCGCCGCGCGCATGACGGAAAGCCATTGCTGTGTGGAAACCTTGTCCGGGCAGATCAGCGTACGCACATCGTCCGATAGGATTTCGGCCGCGGTGCCGGGCAAGGTGGCCAGACCGCATTCCTTCAGCGAGGCCAGGTATTCTTCATAGCCAAGCCCAAGCGTGGTGGCCCCGTGATGGACTTCCAACGGCGAAAATGCGTGCACGTGCATGTCCGGCACGGCATCCTTCACCGCTTGCACGATCCCGCGATAGGTATTCCCGTCATAGCTGGGATGAATGCCGCCCTGCAGGCAGACTTCGCTTGCCCCGCGCTCGTGCGCCTCGATAGTGCGGCGGGCGATTTCAGCATGGTTGATGTTGTAGGCCGGCCCGCGCTCGCTTTTGGTGCTGCCCTTGGAAAACGCGCAGAAGCCGCAGCGGTATAGGCAGATGTTGGTGTAGTTAATATTGCGGTTGATCACGTGGGTGATGGCATCGCCCACCCGGTCGCTGCGCAGTTCGTCGGCAAACCGGCAGATCCGCTCGAAATCGCGGCCTTCGGCAGTGAACAGCCGCGCAATCTGCCTGCTGTTCAGTTCCTCGCCATGCTCCGTTCGGCCCAGGGCGATGCGGATTTCCATGTCGCTGGCCATGCTCACCAGCAATGGCGCCTCGGGTACCGGCTCTCCCGTGCCGGGATGCCAATCACTGTCACGCGGGAAACCGCGTGCATCGGTCGCCTGGCGGATGCGTGGCTGCAAGGCTTTGTCCACCCATGGCGCCGGGTCGCGTGCCAACATCGGGCCAATTGCCAGTCGCTGGCGCAAGAGGCGGCCGGCGTTTTCGGTCTGCGTTTCCAGTTGTTCGAGATGCGGCCAGGGTGCCTCGGGATTGACGTGATCCTGCGTGACCGGGGAAACGCCGCCCCAGTCGTTGACACCTTCACGGATAAGCTTGCCAAGCTCTCCCGGCTGCAAATTTGGCGGAGCCTGCACCACCATCTCGGCTGGCAGGATCAGCCGTGCGGCGGTGATAG
>JAKFWB010000362.1 GCA_021732945.1 Porphyrobacter sp. | reverse complement strand
TCGGCTCATCACATCCTGGGGCTGGAGCAGGTCCCAAGGGTTTGGCTGTTCGCCAATTAAAGTGGTACGTGAGCTGGGTTCAGAACGTCGCGAGACAGTTTGGTCCCTATCTGCCGTGGGCGTCGATACTTGAAAGGAGTTGCCCCTAGTACGAGAGGACCGGGGTGAACATACCTCTGGTGTACCTGTCATTCTGCCAAGAGTGCCGCAGGGTAGCTATGTATGGACGGGATAACCGCTGAAAGCATCTAAGCGGGAAGCCTCCCTTGAGATTAGGTATCTTTGAACCGTGATAGACCATCACGTTGATAGGCCGGGTGTGGAAGTGCAGTAATGTATGGAGCTAACCGGTCCTAATAGTTCATATCATGCTTGAGAATTCGCACTGTCAACGACAGGCCTGCCCTTGCGGCAGGCATGTCTTGCGGTGGAGAGTTACTCCAACCAGATACGCCCTTTAAACCACTCAAAACTCTTGAGTGTGCATCGATTTAAAAACCCGCATCCACTGGCCCCATTGCTTGGTGGCCATAGCGTCTGTGACCCACCCGATCCCATCTCGAACTCGGCCGTGAAACCAGACAGCGCCGATGGTACTATGCCTTAAGGTATGGAAGAGTAGGTCGTCGCCAGGCATTGAAGCCAGTGGGAGCGGGGTTAACCCATTCACAAGTCAGAGGGCTGACCCGCAGGGGCGGCCCTTTTGGCGTCTTTGCGCCTCGGTATCGCGGGATGGAGCAGCCCGGTAGCTCGTCAGGCTCATAACCTGAAGGTCGTTGGTTCAAATCCAACTCCCGCAACCAACCGATCAAATCCAACACATGATAATCTTATCACGCCCGCAGCCTCGCTGCCGGGCGCTTTTGGCGTTGGCCGTATCAGCGCGTCAACCGCGCGCCAATTGCCTGCCCCATCCGCACCGGATCGCCAGCCTTCAGTCCGTCCCGCCAGGCCACCTTACCGGGCTCGAACAGCAGCACCACGGTCGACCCCAGATAGAAGCGTCCCATTTCATCACCCGCGACAAAGTCGTGCGCGTCGACCCCAAAATCCTCGTGCATCACCGCGCGCCCATGGCCAGCAAAGCGGTGCGGCCAGACTGTGTCGATTCCAGCAACGATCATCGCGCCGACCATTACGCTGGCAAAGCCACCATCCGGCCCATCAAACAGGCAAGCGAGGCGTTCGTTACGTGCGAAGAGCCTATTAACCCCCTCTGCGGTCGCGGCATTCACCGAAAACAGGTCGCCGGGGACATAGGCGGTTGATCGCAGCGCACCCGCAGCGGGCATGTGGACGCGGTGATAGTCCTTGGGGCTAAGGTAGATCGTGATGAACGATCCGCCCTCAAACCGCGCCGCTTCATCCGCGCCGTGGCCGAGCAGTTCGGCAGCGGTGAAGTCGCGTCCTTTGGCCTGAAAGATCCGCCCGCCCGTGATGCTGCCCAACTGGCTCACCGCTCCATCGGCGGGGCTAAGGATGAATTCCGCGCTGTCTGCCAGTGGCCTTGCGCCTTCCCGCAATTCCCGGGTGAAGAAGTCGTTGAAGCTGGTGAACTGCCCCAACCCGCGCGCTGCCTCGCTCATGTCGACATCATAGGCGGCGGCAAAGCGGCGGATCAATGCATCGCGCAGCCACGGCCGCTCACATGCGGCGAGCTTCCCCGCAAGGCGGGTGAGGGCGTGCTGGGGCAGAACATGCTGGAGCAGAACGAAAGGTGATGGCATCGCCACCCCCTAGCTCCCAAGCCGCGCGATTCCTAGGGTGTTGGGCCTAGCCTGCGCGCACCCGGCTGAGGAACCCGCGCACCTGATCGCGCAGCAACGCGGCTTGCGCTTCCAGCTCGTTGGCGCTGGAGAGCACCTGGCTCGCCGCAGCGCCGGTGGTCAGCGACAGCTCGCGCACATCGGCGATGTGGCCCGATACGCGCTCGGTCCCGCGCGCGGCCAGATCGATGCTTTGCGCCAGATCGCGCCCCGCGACCGATTGCTGATCAACCGCCGTGGCGATCGAGACCGCCGTGGTTTCCAGATCGCGGACCTGCCCGGCGATCGCCCGCAAGGCCTTGACGCTGGCGCCCGTGGTGGATTGCATCGACCGGATCTGGTCGGCGACCTTTTCGGTTGCGCGTGTGGTCTGCATCGCCAGTTCCTTGACCTCGCTGGCGACCACCGCAAAGCCGCGTCCGGCTTCGCCCCCGCGCGCGGCTTCGATGCTGGCGTTCAGGGCGAGCAGATTGGTGCGCTGGGCGATGGTCTGAATCAGCTCGACAATCTGGCCCACTTCCTCAGCGGAAGCGGCCAGCGCAGAGATCGTTTCATCCGCCTCGCCGGTGGCAACGGTGGCAAGACGGGCCAGCTCGCTGGACGATGCCGCCTGACGGCTAATCTCGCTAATCGAAAGCGCGAATTCATCGCTGGCAGCTGCGGCAGCCGTCGCGCCGGTATTGGCTTCTTCCATAGAGGTTGCCACTTCGCCCGTGCGGCGGCTGGCTTCTTCGGCGCTGCTGGCCATGCGGGTTGCAGTGGTGTGAAGCTGGCTGGATGCCGCGGCCACTCCGCTGACCACATCGCCCACGGTGCGTTCGAACTGCTGCGCGACCTCATCAAGCAGGGCAGACTTGCGCGCTTCGGCTTCGATCCGTTCGCGCTCGCGTTCCTGCTGCAACTGCAATTCCTGCTCGGCCTTTTCCGAACGTTCCCGCGCCCATGCTTCCAGGCGGCGGCTGGCGCGCTTGAACAGATCCAGCGCGCGGATCATCGCGCCGATTTCGTCCTGCCGTTCGTGCCCGGCGATGTCGAAATTGCGGTCGCCATCGGCGAGCCGGGTCATCCCGGCGGTGATTTCGACCACCTTGCGTGAGAAATCGCGTGACAGGTAGGCAAGGCCCAGCAGCAACACCACGCCGCC
>JAKFWB010000018.1 GCA_021732945.1 Porphyrobacter sp. | reverse complement strand
TGCCGCGTCGCCGCAACCGAAGCGCCGTTTGATGAAGCCGCCTTCGATCCCGAAGCCCGGCACAAGGCCGTCGCCGAGGCGCGGCGGGAGCAGGGCTATATCGACACGGAGCGCCTCGGTTCTGAGTACGAAACCACCCGCCAATTCGACGTCATCGGCCGCCGCAATTCGCCGCGCAGCTATTATGTGCTGAGCTACATCATGACGCGCGATGGCGACCGCATGATCGACATCCGCCGCAACTGCACCTTCATCTTCGGCAGCGCCGCGTCCAAGCCCGACGTGCTGCCGCTGGTGAACCGCTACACCAAGATATCCTTTGGCTTCACGCCCGAAACAGGCGCGCAGGCACCAAATGGAGGAGAAGGCTGATGGGTCGCACCATGATCGCCGCTTTGATTGCTATGGGCATGCTGACAGGTTGCACCGACTGGCGTGAGGGGCCGGAGACGGTCGAGGATTGCGTCAAGCGAACTGCTCCGAAACAGGTCGTCCGTGATCTGCTGTATGATGATCCGGGCCAGTGGGTGCCATTCTACACCTATGACGTCACCAAGATGAGAGCGAAGAACCTGCGTGACCTGATCAATTCTTCGGACCCGAAAGCGCGGGCCGCAGGATCCGAGGAAACTGCGGGAGAGGTCTCCGAAATCAAAGCCCGCGAAGGCTTCGGCGACAAGCCCACGAGCAAGCGTGGGGTATTGGTGTTTGAAGAGGGCCGCGCACATTTCAAAATGCGCGGCAAGCCTCGGCTCTACCGCGAGCTTATCCGGCAGGGTTGCGAAGGCCAGCGTGCCGGAATGCGGCTCGTCAGCTTCACCTTCACCCGCGAGGATGCACTCGTCGACGGGGAACTGCCGCAACCCGAGATCAAGCCATCCGAACTTCGCAAAATCGTCAAACCCGCTATTTCGACTGAGGATATCCTCCCCTAATGCCCAAAAGAACCGACATCTCCTCGATCCTCGTCATTGGCGCTGGTCCGATCATCATCGGTCAGGCGTGCGAGTTCGATTACTCCGGAACGCAGGCGATCAAGGCGTTGAAGGAGGAGGGCTACCGCGTCATCCTCGTCAACTCCAACCCGGCGACGATCATGACCGATCCGGAATTCGCCGATGCGACCTATATCGAGCCGATCACGCCCGATATCGTCGCCAAGATCATCGCCAAGGAGCGCCCCGATGCGCTGCTGCCGACGATGGGCGGGCAGACCGCATTGAATTGCGCGCTGAAGCTCGATGAAATGGGCGTGCTGGCCGAATACGGGGTCGAGATGATCGGGGCCAAGGCTGACGCGATCAACAAGGCGGAAAACCGCATGCGGTTCCGCGATGCGATGACCAGCATTGGCCTCGAAAGCGCGCGCAGCGGGGTCGCCAACACGCTCGAACAAGCGCGGGTGATCCTTGAACGCACCGGGCTGCCCGCGATCATCCGCCCCAGCTTTACCCTCGGCGGCACCGGCGGCGGGATCGCCTATAACAAGGCGGAATTCGACCAGATCGTGCGCGAGGGGCTCGATGCCTCGCCCACCACCGAAGTGCTGGTCGAAGAATCGCTGCTCGGGTGGAAAGAGTTCGAGATGGAGGTGGTGCGCGACCGCAAGGATAACGCGATCATCGTCTGCGCCATCGAAAACGTTGATCCGATGGGGGTCCACACCGGGGACAGCATCACCGTCGCTCCGGCGCTGACGCTGACCGACAAGGAATACCAGATTATGCGCAACGCGAGCATCGCTTGCCTGCGCGAAATCGGCGTGGAAACCGGCGGCAGCAACGTGCAGTTCGCGGTCAATCCCAAGGATGGCCGCCTGATCGTGATCGAAATGAACCCGCGCGTGTCGCGTTCGTCCGCGTTGGCGTCGAAGGCCACCGGTTTCCCCATCGCCCGCATCGCGGCCAAGCTGGCGGTGGGCTATACGCTCGACGAGCTGACCAACGAGATCACCGGGGCGACGCCTGCCAGCTTTGAACCGACCATCGATTACGTCGTCACCAAGATCCCGCGCTTTGCCTTCGAAAAATTCAAGGGCGCGGCCACCGACCTGTCCACCGCGATGAAGTCGGTCGGCGAAGTGATGGCGATTGGCCGCAACTTCCAGGAGTCCATGCAGAAGGCCTTGCGCGGGCTGGAGACGGGGCTGGATGGCTTCAACCGCGTGCCGGGATTGGAAGGCGTCGCCCGCGATGTCATCACCGCTGCCTTGTCACGCCGCACGCCCGACCGGCTGCTCAAGGTCGGCCAAGCCTTCCGCGAAGGCATGAGCGTTGAGGACATCGCCGCGGTCACGTTCTACGACCCGTGGTTCCTGCGCCAGATCGAGGCAATCATCGCTGCCGAAGCCGAGGTGCAAAAGGATGGCTTGCCGCGCGATGCGGCGGGGCTGCGGCGATTGAAAGCAATGGGCTTTTCCGACCGTCGCCTGGCCACCCTTGCGGTGCGATCAGTTGGCGTGGCGGGCGGTATGGGCGAAACGCAGGCCAAGCGTTCGGGCCTGCTCCACGATGCGCTGGTCGCCATGGCCGGGGCGACGAGCGAGGATGAAGTGCGCGCGCTGCGCCACAAGCTCGGCGTCTTCCCGGTGTTCAAGCGGATCGACAGCTGCGCTGCCGAGTTCGAGGCGATCACGCCCTACATGTATTCGACCTACGAAGCCCCCAGCTTCGGCGCGCCCGAATGTGAGGCCGCACCCAGCGACCGCCGCAAGATCGTGATCCTCGGCGGCGGGCCAAACCGGATCGGGCAGGGGATCGAGTTCGATTACTGCTGCGTCCACGCCTGCTTCGCTCTCGCGGAGCAGGGCTATGAGACGATCATGATCAACTGCAACCCGGAAACCGTCTCGACCGATTACGACACGTCCGACCGGTTGTATTTCGAGCCACTGACAGCTGAAGACGTGCTCGAAATC
>JAKFWB010000394.1 GCA_021732945.1 Porphyrobacter sp. | reverse complement strand
GCCCGACCGGCCCCGCGCCTTCGGTCTGCGTGCCCCGCAGGCCGAGACTGTCAAGCACCAGAAAGCCGGTGATTCCCAGCACCATTGCCTGCGCATGGCCACCAAAAAAGCCCGCAAACACCCATGGGCGTAATCGCGGGTCGCGCCAACTGAGGTGCGGTGGTTCGCCGCCATCCTCTGGCTCCAGCCCGCCCTGTGGATCGCTTGGCGCTCCCGAATAGGCGACCGCCTGCCCGCGTGCGGCATATTGCGGTTCGTCATTGGGAAGGCGCCAGCGCAGCACGATCAATGCCGCCATGCCGATGGCAGCAAAGCAGATAAACGGCCCGGTCAGCCCCATCCCCAGAAATGGCAGTACCATCAGCGGGGCCAGCGCCGGGCCGATCACGGTGCCCAAGCCAAAGCTTGACGCGATCAACGAAAGCGACTGCGTACGCTCGGCGCGCGGGGTGCGCGATGCGACATAGGCCTGCACCGCAGGCGGCGCAGCGCTGCCGAATCCGCCATAAAGACTGCGGGCGGCGGCGAATGCGATCAGTGCCCACACCGCCGTCAGCCAGCCCGACAGCCCGGCATAAAGCGCCAGCCCGCACAAGAGCATCGAGACGACAAAGCCCACCAGCCCCAGCGCCATCATCGCCTTGCGCCCGCGCCGGTCCGAACGCCGCGCCCAGAACGGCGCGCACACCACCCACAGCAGCGCCGACCAGCTATAGGCAAGGCTGATCCACACATCATTGACCTGTAGCGCGGTGCCAATTGAGGGCATCACCGATTGCATCGCGGTGTTGCCTGCCGCGGTCACCAGCATCACAGTGAACAGCAAAGCCATGCGCCCGGGCGGAATTGCGCTCGGAGCTGCCACCGCCGACAGGGGCGCGTGGGAGTGACCGGTGGAGATGTCAGGATCGGTCATGAATTTGCCCGCATTCGAAGCCAAATGGCGCATTCAATCGCCGGTTTGGAAAGCACTGTAATACTTATTCGAACGTATTCTGGATGCTATCGAGGCTAGGCCCGGAAAGCTGTTCAAACATTGCGGCGGCGACCCCGCAAATGATCATGCCGCTCGCCATCGTGGTCAGACCATTGGCAAGCCCGGTGATCAAAAGTGCCGCCGTGCCCGTGCCGAACAATGCGGCGATCACGCTCATCCCCCCGTTAAACATCAGACTGATTACGGTGGAAGCGATCAGCAATGCCGCCCAGAACATCATAATTTGCCATTGTGTTGGACCGGTCAGCTTCCAACTGATTTTCATCGCATTGAACGGACTGAGTGTACCGCCCAGCACCAGCACTGGCATGCTCATCGACAAGCGCGCCATCAGCCAGACAACGAAAATGAGCACCGGGATCACGCCAATCAGTGCCACGCTGGGCAAGCCTGCTACCCCGCCCAAAATCGAAAACGGTACGATTATGACAACAGCGCCGATGAAATAGGCGAGAGCAAACATGATCAGGACAACGATTGTGCTGGGTACGATCTTGAAGCCAGTCACCAGCGCTTGCGCCACGGTTGGGCGATCCGGTCCGATCAAGCCTATCATCGCACCGTAGCCTGCAAATTGGAACAGGGAGAGTAGCCCAAAAACGCCGACCAGTGGACCGATCATTGCCCCCATCCGCTCCACCAGAATCTCGGGATCAGCGCCGGGCTCGGCAAGCATTTGAAAGTCAGGGAGTAACAAATAGACCGCAATCGTCGGCAGCAGCAGAAAAATGCCTGCGATGACAATGAGCAACTGAAAGTTGTCGCTCACCAACTTCATCCCGCGCGACCAGACCGTGTTCAAATCGAGATTCATGTGCCCCCCGGGAGTCTTCGCCGTTTTGTTAGCTCTTGATCTCGGCGATCAATGCCCCCACCGATGCGCCATGGCAAGCATTGCTCCTGCATCCGGGCTGGAACTCCCGATTGAGTGGCGGCGGGAACGCGCTCCATTCGCCTACACGCAGGCCTTGGCTGAAATGGAGGCGCGCAATGCCGCTGTCTTTGCAGGCGAGGCGGCGGAACTGGTCTGGTCGCTTGAACACCCGCCGGTCTATACTGCGGGCACCAGCGCCGATCCGGCCGAGCTGGTTGATCCACGCTTCGAAGTCGTCGAGGCCGGGCGCGGCGGGCGCTATACCTATCACGGGCCGGGGCAGCGGGTTTGCTATCTGGTGCTGAACCTCGCGGAGCGCGGCAGGGATGTGCGCTGTTTCGTCCATGCGATCGAAGGCTGGGTGATCGCAACGCTCGCAACCTTCGGCGTCGAAAGCTGGCGGGCGGAAGGTCGGGTTGGCATCTGGACCCGCGATATTGACGGCTCCGAAGCCAAGATCGGGGCGATTGGTGTGCGCGTGCGGCGCTGGGTGACGATGCACGGCTTTTCGGTCAATCTTGATCCTGACCTCTCCCACTTCGCCGGGATCGTGCCGTGCGGGATCGCCGAATTTGGCGTGACCAGCACGGCGCGGCTGGGGCTGACCGTATCGGCGGACGAATGGGACGCCGCGCTGATTACCACCAGCGATGATTTTCTTGACGCATTGGACGCCGCAGCGAAAAGAGCGTGCCGATGAAACGCTCTGCCATTCTCGCCCTCGCCCTTGCGCTGCTTGCGTCGGCTTGCGCCGAAGACGCTGCCGTGCCGACCGAAGAGGGAGGCGGAGCGGCAGGCGACGTGCTGGGCGGGGAGATCAGCGATGCGATGATCCCGCTGGAACAGATCGAATCGCAAGCTCCGCTCGCCCCGCGGCAGGGGCCGAGCGCGGCGGATCTGGATGCCCAGCAGCCCGATATCGCAGGCGAAGCCGTACCGGAAAGCGAAGAGGCCGAAGCAGCCCCTGCTGCCCCGGCCCCTGAAACTGCGCCGACCGAATAGTTGTGCTTATTCTCCCTTCCCCCCGGGGAAGGGAGAATAAGCACAA
>JAKFWB010000321.1 GCA_021732945.1 Porphyrobacter sp. | reverse complement strand
GGAAATTGAGGCGCCCGGCCAGTTCATCGGCTTCCTCGGCTATCTGGCTGTCCATCGCCGCGGCGATCCGCTGGCGGGTCGCGTCGCGGTCAACCGGCTGCTTGGCGGTCGACTTGCGCCACTCGTAGAGCCCGGCCGCGGCCACCCGCGCAGAGGGCACCTCCTTGCGCATCTGCTTGGTGAGCAGGCCCTCCCGATCGCGTTGCTCCCAGAATTCGGCTTCGTAGTCGCGCGATGTCTTGCCCAGCTTACCGATCCGTAAGGAGAACGAGACGATGATCATCCACACCCACACGCTCGCCAGCAACAGGCCGACCATCACGGCCTGCACGATGATGTCGGCTTCAAGAAACAGTTCGACCGGATCGAGCCGGGTCGGGGCGATGGCAGTGGCAGTGGCAGCAGCGGCAGCGCTTAGCAGGGCTAGCGTCACAGGTCAGTTATCCTTATTCATGAAAGTCTGGAAAGCGGCGCGCCAGGCGGCGGGCTGACGGCGCGGGCGGCCGTCCAGGGTGATGAATGCGGCGCGGACATCGGCGGTTGCGAGAATGTCGTCCCCGCGCCGCGCCGTCTGCTGCATGCGCACACTGGCCGCACCGACTTCGCTGCTGATGGTCTCGATCACCACGTCGTCTTCAAGCTTGGCCGGGCGCAGGTATTTCACATTAACCTCAGACAGCGCGTAAGCCCCCTCGCCGCTCTCAATCGCAGCGCGCTGATCGATGCCGAGCAGGCGCAGCAAGTCTGACCGGGCGCGTTCAAACCAGCGCAGGTAATTGGCGTGGTAGGTGATCCCCGACAGATCGGTGTCCTCGTAATAGACCCGCACCGCATAAAGATGCCGCGCACCAGCAAGGATGCCGCCGGGAGGGTTGGGAAAGGTCATGGCTGCCACCTAGCCTAGCGCGGAATCGCTGCAAAGCCGGGTCTTGCGATTTGTCGATGAATGGCAGTGGAATGGGGTTAGCTTAGCCTGATTCCCATGTGCGCCCCCGCGCAGGCGGGGGCCACAGGCGATATATCATGAGATCCCCGCCTTCGCGGGGATGCACCAAAGGATTAGGAGCGCCGCGCGATCATTGGCCCGAGAGGCTGGCCGCCGAAGATATGGACATGCAGGTGCGGCACTTCCTGCCCGCCATGCGCACCGATATTCGCCATCAGGCGGTAGCCGGGTTCGACCAGCCCCTTGGCGCGGGCGACTTCGCCCACTGCACGGATGAAACCGGCGATTTCGGCGTCGCTCGCCTTGGCGCTGAAATCGTCCCAGCTGACATAGCGGCCCTTGGGCACCACCAGCGTGTGGACTTCGGCCTGCGGGTTGATGTCCTCAAAGGCGAAGGCCCAGTCATCCTCATAGACTTTGCGCGAGGGGATTTCCCCGCGCAGGATCTTGGCGAAGATGTTGTTGTCATCATACGGCAGGGTCGGGTCGATCGGCATTATTCGCTCCGGCTGGCTTTCTCGATAATTCCTGAAGTGCCTTCGCGGCGATCAAGCTCAGCGAGCACCTTTTCCAGCGCCACGCCCTTTTCGGCGAGCAGCACCATGAGGTGGAAGATCACATCCGCCGCCTCGCCCACCAATTCGGCCTCATCACCAGCGAGCGCGGCAATCACCGCCTCGGTGGCTTCCTCGCCGAGCTTTTGGGCAATTTTGTTCAGCCCCTTGGCGCGGAGTTTGGCGACATAGCTTTCCTCTGGCGAGGCAGTCAGGCGCTGGGCGATGGTCGCTTCGAGGCGGGAGAGGGTGTCGGACACTCGATTTCTCTCGTCATTGCGAGCGCCGCAGGCGCGCGGCAATCCATGGGCTGACCGTTTCCGCCGGTGGACGGGTTCGGTAATGGATTGCTTCGCTACGCTCGCAATGACGACAATTCAACCGCGCGCTGGAAGTCCCGCCGCCCTCAGGGCCGCGTGGGCCTCGGCAATCGTGTGGGTCCCGAAGTGGAAGATGCTGGCTGCGAGCACCGCGCTGGCGTGGCCCTTCACCACCCCATCAACCAGATGATCGAGGCTGCCCACCCCGCCGCTGGCGATCACCGGAACGCTGACGGCATCGGCAATTTCGCGGGTGAGATCGAGGTCATAGCCGCGCTGGGTGCCGTCCCCGTCCATCGAGGTGACGAGCAATTCGCCCGCGCCCAAGTCAGCGACTTTCCGGGCATATTCGACCGCGTCGATCCCCGTGGGCTTGCGCCCGCCGTGGGTGAAGATTTCCCAGTTGCCGCGCGGCGTGCGGCGTGCGTCCACGCTGGCGACAACGCATTGGCTGCCGAAGCGCGCGGCGATCTCGCCCACCAACTCAGGCCGGGCGACCGCGGCGGAGTTGACCGCGACCTTGTCCGCCCCCGCCAGCAGCAGCGCGCGCGCGTCCTCGGCGGAGCGCACCCCGCCGCCGACGGTCAGCGGCATGAAGCACACCTCTGCCGTGCGCCGCACCATGTCGAGCAGCGTCCCGCGCCCCTCGTGGCTCGCCGAAATGTCGAGGAAGCACAGTTCATCCGCCCCCGCCGCATCATAGGCGCGCGCCTGCTCGACCGGATCGCCCGCGTCCCTGAGGTCGACGAAATTGACGCCCTTCACGACGCGCCCATCGGCGACGTCGAGGCAAGGGATGACGCGGATGCGGACGGTCATGTAGAACCCCCTCTCCAACTCCGGCTAGGCAGGCAAGCTGCCAAGCCTTCGTATCCTCTCCCGCAAGGGGAGAGGAAAGACGCAGTGCAACTCCTCTCCCCTTGCGGGAGAGGATAGCGCAGCTTGCCGCGCCAGCGGCTAGCGGAGCTTGGAGAGGGGTTGCTCACACCCGCCCTTCCGCTCTCTGGCCCATCGCAATCGCCGCCGCCAGATCGAGCCGTCCTTCATAGAGCGCCCGCCCGGTGATCACCCCCTCGATCCCTTCATGCGAGTGAAGCGACAGCATGTGG
>JAKFWB010000014.1 GCA_021732945.1 Porphyrobacter sp. | reverse complement strand
CGCCGGGCTACAAGATCGGCAAGGACGGTCTGGAAAAGCAGTTCGAGACCAATCTGCGCGGGGTGCCGGGTGCGCGGCGGGTGGAAGTGACGGCAGGCGGGCGGATCGTGCGCGATTTGGAGACCCGCGAAGACATTCAGGGTCAGCCCATCCGCCTGACCATCGATGGTCCGTTACAGGATTATGCTGCGCGACGCATCGGGCTGGAAAGCGGATCGGTGGTGGTGATCGATTGCGAAACCGGCGACCTGCTGTGCACTGCATCGATGCCCAGTTTTGATCCCAACAGCTTCTCGGACGGGATCGGCGGGGTTGAATATGCGATGCTGCGCGAGGATGAGCGGGTGCCGCTGCGCAACAAGGTGCTGCAAGGCCTTTACCCGCCCGGTTCCACGATCAAACCGATGCACTGCATGGCGTTTCTGCGGGCGGGCGTAAAGCCAACCGAAACCATCGTGTGCGGCGGCGGACGGCGGATCGGCAATCGCTTCTTCAACTGCCATTCCAGCCACGGTGTGGTCGATATGAACAAGGCGATCGCGCAAAGCTGTGACAGCTATTTCTATCATTTTTCGCAGGCCGTCGGCTTTGATCGGGTGGCCGAAATGGCCAGCCTGTTCGGGATGGGCAAGCAGTTCGAATTGCCGGTGGGCAGCCAGTTTTTCGGCACGGTGCCAAACGCCGCCTGGAAGGAAAAGAAATTCGGTCGGCCTTGGGAACCGTTTGACACGGTCAACGCTTCGATTGGTCAGGGCTATTACCTCGCCAGCCCGCTACAGCTTGCGGTGTTGAGCGCCCGGTTGGCGACAGGCAAAGCGCTCAATCCGCAGCTTGTGATGAATGGCGCCAACAAGGAAGCACCTACCTATGACTTTGGTGCCGAAAACATCGCCTTCATCCGGCAAGCCATGAGCGATGTCGTCAACGGCGCTGGCACCGCACGGCGCGCGCAGCTTCCGCTACCTGATGTCAAAATGGCGGGCAAGACGGGGACGGCGCAGGTTGTCTCACTCAGCATCTCGGACGGCCGCAGCGGGCCGTGGAAATATCGCGACCACGGGCTGTTCGTGTTCTTCGCGCCGTTCGACAAGCCCCGATATGCAGGCGCGGTGGTGATCGAACATGGCGGCGGCTCCGGCTCTGCCTATCCGATTGCCCGCGACGTGATGACGTTTATGTTCGATCCGCAAAAGGGCATGGACGCCTTGCGAGCGCTGGAAAAGCAATGGGGCGGCACCGCCCAGCAGCGGCTTGAGGCGCGCTATGCCGCCTATGCTGCCGAGCGCGGAGCAGCGGTGCGCCCTGCCCCGCGGCGGGAAGAGGAGATTTTTGACCGGGTCGAGGCCGAGGCCCGCGTGGCCGCTCGGCAATCCGAAGCGATTGCCAGCGATGCGATCAAGCCGCGCGACGAGGCCACTGCCGCTGCGCCCATCGACCCTGCCGCCACAACAGAACTTTCGTCGCAGCCCGCATCGGCGCCAGTAACGCCGCCAGCGTCACCAGCCGCCTCGCCGCAGGAGCCCAGCCAGTGAACACTATCGCTGCTCGCGGGATCGTGCCCGAACCGATTGCCCGGCAACCCTGGGAAATGCTGATCCCGCTGGTGTTGTTGACCGCATTTGGTGGGCTGGTGCTCTATTCTGCCGCTGGCGGGGCCATGCAGCCCTTCGCCCAATCGCATTTCATCCGATTTGCGGTGCTCTCAATGATGACCGCAGTGATCGCCGTGATGCCTCGCGACTTTGTCCGGATGGTGACCTATCCCGGCTATCTTGCGGTACTGCTGATGCTGCTGGGGGTGGAGATTGTCGGCGCGGTCGGCGGAGGCAGCCAGCGCTGGCTGGAGCTTGGACCAATCCGCATCCAGCCTTCCGAGATCATGAAGCCCGCAGTCGTGCTGGCCATGGCGCGGTTTTACGAGACCCTGCCGACGGGAATGATCGGCACCTGGCGCTCGATCGTGCCTGCGGGGATGTTGATTGTCTTGCCGATCGGTCTGGTGCTGATGCAACCGGACCTTGGCACCTCGGTCGCTATTGCATTCGGCGGGGTGGTGGTGATGTTTCTCGCCGGGCTGCCGCTTTGGTGGTTTTTGCTTGCCAGCGGCAGCGCCGTGGCCGCCGCGCCGCTGGTCTACTTCTTTGCCTTGCGCGATTATCAGCGCGCGCGGGTGACGACATTCCTTGATCCAGAAAATGATCCGCTGGGCGCAGGCTATCATATTTCCCAATCCAAGATCGCGATCGGATCGGGCGGGATTTTCGGCAAGGGGTTCAACAACGGCACCCAGAGCCACCTCAATTATCTGCCCGAACCGCATACCGATTTCGTCTTCTCGACCATGGTGGAGGAGTGGGGGTTGATGGGTGGATTGTTCGTGCTGGCGATGTACGCGCTGATCCTGCGCTGGGGATGGAAGGTGGCGAGCGAATCGCAGGACCGGTTCAGCGCACTGCTTGCCGCCGGGGCCACGGCCACGATCTTTTTTTACATCGCGATCAACCTGTTGATGGTCATGGGCCTCGCACCCGCCAAGGGCATCCCTCTCCCGTGGATGAGCCATGGCGGGTCATCCATGATGACCAACATGATCTGCATCGGCTTGCTGATGATGGTGAACCGCTGGAACAGCATGGCCCCGCGCCGCGGGCTGACGATCTGACACGTTACGCCACGCGATTAGGCTCTTGCCATCAGGGCGAGACACGCTAAATGCAGCGCCTCACGCGAATCGGCACCCGGCTTTGCCCTGCCAGATCGCACTCCGACCATGTCGGAATGGACGCATAGCTCAGTTGGCAGAGCAGCTGACTCTTAATCAGCGGGTCCTTGGTTCGAGCCCAAGTGCGTCCACCAAACTTCTCAACGGCTTAGGTGCAAATATACACCCCTCCCAAGGGGCTGTCGAGAGCCACGTAATCGCCACGTAATCAACG
>JAKFWB010000153.1 GCA_021732945.1 Porphyrobacter sp. | reverse complement strand
TGGGCGGCGACGGTTTGGGCGATGCCCGTTCCCATCTGACCGGCGCCGATGACGGCGATGTTGCGCATGGTGAGCCTCCTTCGCAAGTGCAGCAATATGCCCGCCCTAGCGACGAACCCTGCCGCTGACTAGCGATTAGCGCCCGGAACCCACTTCACATCTGCCCGGCCATTGTCATTCACCACGCGGGCGAGCACGAACAGATAATCCGACAGGCGATTGATATAGGCTAGCGCGGCCGGATTGACCGGATCCTGCGCGGCCAAGGCCACCATCGCCCGCTCTGCCGCGCGGGTCGTGGCGCGCGCGACGTGCAGCCTTGCGGCAAGTTCAGAGCCGCCGGGAAGGATGAAGCTGGTCAGCGGTTCGAGCTTTTCGTTGCAGGCGTCGATCCGTGCTTCGAGCCATTCCGCCTGCGCCTGCACGATCCGCAGCACCATGTCCGAAGGTTCGAAATCGTCCCCCGGCGTGGCGAGATCGGCGCCAAGATCGAACAAATCGTTCTGGATGCGGGTGATTTCGACCCCCGGCGCGCCAGATATCTTGACCGCCGCCAGCCCGATCGCGCTGTTCGCCTCGTCCACCAGCCCCATCGCATGGATGCGGGCGGAATGCTTCGGGCAGCGCGAGCCATCGACAAGACCCGTCGTCCCATCATCCCCGGTGCGGGTGTATATCCGGTTCAGTTTGACCACTGCCGGAAAACTCAGCGCGACGCCACGAGAATGATCATCACCACCACGATCGCCAGCGCCTGATACTTGATCCGCGCGAACATCGCCTTGTTCTGGGCGAGCTGCATATCGGTGGCGGTTTCGCCCTCGCCCGTTTCCAGATCGATCTTGGTGGTCTTGAGGAACGCGATGATCCCCTTGACTAGCGAAAACGCGACAAGACCCATCAGGATCAGCAGGACGGGCACAAGGACATAGTTCATGGGTGTTATAATGGACCGCAAGCGATCAGGTTCCAAGCTGCAAATGCTGCAAGCGCAGTTGATCGGCAAGCATCCGCCCATCCTCACCCGCCAGCCGCCGCTCGGCAAGCGCGGGGGAGCCGCGCCGCTTGGCGAGCTTCTGCCCGCTTACGTCGATCAGCAATGCATGGTGGTGCCAACGCGGGACCGGCAGGCCAAGCAAGGCTTGCAGCGTGCGGTGGACGTGGCTTGCCGCGAACAGATCAGACCCGCGCGTCACCAGCGTCACGCCGTCGGCGGCATCGTCGAGCGTTACGGCGAGGTGATAACTGGCAGGCAAGTCCTTGCGCACCAGCACCACATCACCAAGGTCTGACAGGTGGGCCGCAGTGGGCCCTGCCAGATCATCGTCCCACAGCAGCGGTCCGGTTGTGGCCAGCGCCTCATCGGCATCCAGCCGCCACGCCGCCGGGCGTGCCGGATCGGGCGGCGTGCGCTTGCAGGTGCCGGGATAGATCAGGCCATCGCTGCCCATCTTCGCCCCCGCCGCTTCTATTTCTTTGCGGGTGCAGGCGCAGGGATAGATCAGCCCGCGAGCGCGCAGGGCCTCGGCCGCCGCCGCGTAGCTTGCAAGCCGGGTGGATTGCGCGGACACTTCGTCCCATTCCAGCCACAGCCATTCCAGATCGCGGCGAAATTCATCGGCAAGTTCCGAACGCGAGCGGGGGCCATCAATGTCTTCAATCCGCAGCAGGAATCGTCCCCCGCTCGCGCGGGCCAGATCATGCGCGACAATCGCGCTCAAGGCATGGCCAAGATGAAGGCGGCCATTGGGGCTTGGCGCGAAGCGGGTCACAAGAGGAGCGCAATCCTGCATCGCCTGATGCCATGCCACAGGAGATATCCTTGCGCTATCCACAGGCTTCCCACAGGGTCTGCACAGTTTGCCCCTGTGGATAGCCACCCTGTCACGGGTTTGACTCTTTGGTTTGGCACGTCAGGATGCAAGTCAATCAGCGAGGAACGCAAGGCCGTGTTCAATGCCGAACTGATCGAAAGAGCAGCCCAGTTTCGCGGCGCAGACGGTGATCCGACGCGCAACCTTTCGGCATGCCCGGCGCTGGTGCTCAACGCGGATTATACGCCGCTGTCCTATTATCCGCTCAGCCTGTGGCCGTGGCAGACCGCGATCAAGGCGGTGTTCCTTGACCGGGTGGACATCGTCGCCAGCTATGATCGATCGGTGCATTCGCCCAGCTTCGACATGAAGATCCCCAGCGTCATCGCGCTGCGGCAATATGTGAAGCACAGCGAATTTCCCGCCTTCACCCGCTTCAACGTGTTTCTGCGTGATCGCTTCCAGTGCCAGTATTGCGGCAGCCACGATCACCTGACATTCGATCACGTGATCCCGCGCCGATTGGGCGGGCGCACCACGTGGGAGAATATCATCACCGCCTGCGCGCCGTGCAACATGAAGAAGGGCGGGCGCACACCCAAGCAGGCCGGAATGCCGGTGTATCGCACCCCGATTCGCCCGACGAGCTGGCAATTGCAGCAGCACGGTAAGCTGTTCCCACCCAACTACCTGCACGAAACCTGGCGGGATTGGCTCTATTGGGACATCGAGCTCGAGGCGTGATTCGCCATCAAGTAACCGCTGCGCGCTGGTTGAATAGAGGCCGCTGCCACTCCCCGCTTGCCAGCACCTCAACCACCTGACGGGCCGCCTCCGCGATGTCGGCAAAGCTCAGATAGGCGGGTGCAATGCCCAGCCGCAGCACATCGGGATCGCGGAAATCGCCGATCACACCGCGTGCAATCAAGGCTTGGCAGATGGCGTTAGCCTGAGGATGCCGGAACGACAAGTGGCTTCCCCGAGCAGAGCTTTGCGGCGGGCTAACCAATGCCAGCTCATCCCCCACCGGCCCAAGGCATTCCAGGAAAAACTCCGAAAGCGCCTGCGACTTGGCATAGAGCCGCTCCACCCCGATTTCGGCAATCAGATCGACGCCCACTTCCAAGGC
>JAKFWB010000545.1 GCA_021732945.1 Porphyrobacter sp. | reverse complement strand
GACCTGGTGGCCCTAGGTCGAGCCTTGCTGATGGATGCGGAATGGGTGGTGAAGGCGCGCAACGGCGAGCCGTTCAAGCCGTTCGACATATCCGCCTATTCACGGCTTGACTGATCGCCGCACAAGATCGACCCGTTCAGAAGCTTTCCGATGTCGCATAGATATGCATCCGCGCGGCATTGGCATTGCCCGTCTGTTCGCACATGAAACGGATCGCGCGGGCAATTTCCTCAGGCTGCATCGGCGGAATGTATTCGTCCCAGCCGGGCTGACCCTTGGCCTTCATCTCTTCGAAAATCTCGGTGGTGGTAGTGCCCGGCGCCACCAGTCCCACGCGCACACCTGAGCCCGCGAGTTCTATCCGCAAGACGTCTGTAAACCGTTCAAGCGCAGCTTTCATCCCGCCATAAACGCCCGTGCCAGCGGCGGTGATGCCTGCACCTATGCTGGAAATGTTGACGATCTGTCCAGTGCCGCGCGCCTTCATATAGCGAGCGAACAGCACGCTTGCGCGAACGACAGCCGAATAGTTGACGGCAATCATCGGCTCGAGCTCGGCAAGGTCAAACTCCTCATAATGACTCGTGCGCAGGATGCCCGCATTGTTCACGAGGATATCAACCGCGCCGAACTCGCCCAGAGCATGGTCGAGCATGGCCTGCGGTGAGGATGGATCGGCAAGGTCGAGCGCGAGGACCCGCGTGTCTGCACCGATTTCCTGTGCCAGCGATTGCAGCCGGTCTTCCCGTCGCGCGACAAGCAGCAGCCTTGCGCCGCCTTTTGCCAGGATGCGTGCGGTTGCCGCACCGATCCCGGCAGATGCGCCCGTAATCACGGCGACTTTGTCTTTCAGTTCCATCCCGTCCACCACTTTTCTATTCCAGTATCATCGGCTTGAAAATGCGCCGTGCGATCTTCCAGCCATCGCCCGTGCGCACGAGGAAATCCTCATAGCTGCCAATGCCCCGGTGAACGGGGCCGCTATTGTTCACCTGGCACAGCAGTGCATCGACATAGCAATGTGCCGTGGCTCCGCCTTGCGCACCAGACAGCTGGATATTGCTAATCCGGTGCAGGGTGGGGCCAAGCCGGGAATGGGCTTCGCGCATGTAATCGGTAAGGGTGGAAACATCTGTCCAACTGCCGAAGTCGCTGTAGTCGGCTTTGCAATCGGCGATGAAGCAGCTTCTGAACAAGGCCCAGTCCCGCGTATCGATGGCGGTGGCATAGGCGATAAGAAGGGCGTTGATGGAGCGTTCGTCTTGCGCGCTCAGCCCACTGTCTATCCGGCGGTGAAAATTCATCCGTTGAGCCTCCCCAATGGTGCCGCGATCCTGGCGGGCCTACGCAACCTTGGCGTCCCAGAACCGCGTTTCAGGAGGCGCAGTCAGCATCACTGCCATCTGGTCCATTATCCCCTGATCCGTGCGAAAAGCCACATAGGCATCGTAGGCTTCGCGCGATTCCCATTCTTCGATGAAGATCACCCGGTTTGGATCATCGGCATTGCGCCTGATGGCGATGCTTACAAAGCCGGGAAATGTTCGCGTGCCTTCCAGTGTGGCAGGAATCTGCTGGCAGAAACCTTCCACCACTTCGGTCTTCAACGACAGCTCCAAAGTAACAATGATTGTATCGCTCACGGAAACCTCCTCTCCAGAATTCCTTACTTTCCGAGCGGGTAAAAGATCGATTTCTCGTGCTGGTATTCGCGCAGCCAACCGGGCCCATACTCACGTCCGATGCCCGATCTCTTGTAGCCGCCGATTGGGGCATCGCTCATCGTGCCTGTTCCGCCGTTGAGCGAGACGCTGCCGGCCCTGATTTGCAGGGCCATTTCGTAACCCTTTACGGCATCCGCCGTTTGTATCGCGCCGTTCAGGCCATAACGGGAATCATTGGCGATACCGATTGCCTCTTCATCCGTTGAAAAGCCGATGATGCAGCCGACAGGGCCGAAGATTTCCTCCTGCGCAATCGCCATGTCGTTGGTCACATCGTCGAACACTGTCACTTCGGTAAAAAAGCCCTTGTCGAGCCCCGCAGGGCGACCGCCGCCGCACACCAGCCGGGCACCGGCAGAGCGGCCCAGTTCGATGAAATGCTCCACCTTGCTGCGCTGGCTCTCGCGGATCAGCGGACCCATGCCGATGGCCGGGTCTGCCGGATTGCCGATGGCGATTTGCCCGGCGACGGCAGCAGCCGTTGCGGCAAAGGCCGGGCGCAAGCTTTCATGAACCAGGAACCGTGTGGGGATGGCGCAGCCTTGCCCGGCGTTGATGGAAATGACCGTGGCCGCCATGGCCGCCGCGCTCTGAACATCGGCATCCTCGCGAACGATAAGTGCCGACTTCCCGCCCAGCTCCAGGTGAACCTTCTTCAGCGTGGGCGCGGCCTGCGCCATGATCTGCGCGCCAACGCCTTCGGAACCGGTGAAGGTCACCATGTCCACCCGTTCATCGGTGCACAGCAATTGCCCTTCCTCGATGCCGCCGGTGACGATGTTCAGCAAGCCTGCGGGCAGGCCGATTTCCTCGGCCACCTGTCCGAACAGCAGAGCGGAAAACGGGGTGAAGGGCGATGGTTTGAGCACCAGGGTGCAACCCGCCAGCAGGGCCGGGCCGATCTTCGCCAGGTTCAGCAGGAAGGGGAAGTTGTATCCGGTGATGGCGGAAACCACGCCCAGTGGTTCTCGCACCACCGTGGTGCCACCGATGGACCTCGGGCCATCCGGGGCAAAGGGGTTGGGGGTGATATCGATCGGCAGGCGTTCGTGCTGTTCGCGCCGCGCATGGCCGATGGCCGCTTCCAGCAGGCGCAGCGGATTGTCGACCTGCATGAGGTGCGTGATGCCCGCGGCGCAGCCAACTTCGGCGACTATCAATTGCGCGATCTGGGCATGCTTTGCCCGCAGGGCGCGCGCCATCTTTTCGACCATGTCAGCC
>JAKFWB010000048.1 GCA_021732945.1 Porphyrobacter sp. | reverse complement strand
AGAAGCCAGAACCGTCGAGGCGACATGGCGAAAGCTCGGCGATCTGCTCCAGCTCGTCTCGCCAGACGAATGCGCAAACTACCTCGTCAATGCAGGCTACGCTTCCGTGTAAATGAAGCGTGCTCTAAAATCTTCCTGGAGATGCTCGAATGTACAACCATATTGAAGGTGGCATTGCGGAAACCGTCGAAGAGAAGGCGGCAAGACTCAAGGCGGAACCGTTTGTCGGGCCGAAGACGCCTCCTCCCCCGCCGCCGAGATCGGGGCCGCTTCACTATTTTTATATGTTCTACGACAGCACCGGCCAAGACGTGGAGGCTAAGTACAAGGACGCCTACTATAAGCTCGGCGTGTCGACGGGCGAGGAATGGGCATTCGTCATCGTCGATGACCCAACAGACAACCGCGTGCGCGATGGGTTGAAATACGATGCTGAGGGTCTGGAGCTTTATCAGAAAATCAGGGAGGCGCTGCCGTGCTTCGTTCTCATCGACGGTCGGCTGAGGCGGCATGGCCGTTTGAAGACCGCCGTCATTGCCCCAATCAAAGACTTTGATAAAGACGTCAATGCAATCTACGACAGGATCGGCATCCGCAACCCGGCCGAAATCGAAAAGCACATCGCCTTCCTGCGCGGCGTCAACGAGATGCTGAATCTGAAGATGCCGGGTTTCAATGGCACCTACGTTATCGGCAAGCTGATCGACATGTTCGATCCGGGTGCGAAATTCAAAAACCCCAACCACAAGCCCTAGTATAGTTCCGACCTGTGCGCAGTGTTCATCATGTTTGGCACTGTCCCTGGACCGATTGAGACTTCGCGCGTTCGGCTTCGGCCTCACCAAGAACTTTGTCCTGCTCAGCCTTCAACCTGTCCAACGCATCAATCTGCACAAGGGCGCCTGGTAGAGGCTGGCCGGGCGATGCCGCGAGAACCCGAGTTGCTTCGACTGCCGCAGCGGCTTCCCTTGCCTCCCGCGCGGCCGCTTGCTGCGTGCCAGCAACAATGGCGCGCTCTGAAACAAGTTCCCGCTGCGACTGTGGATCCAGTCCCCCCCGGCCCTCCTGGCGGCGTTCGACTTCGATCGCGCGATCGGCCAGCCTCTGGGCGTCGGCTGCTTCCCGCTCCTCTTTCACTCGCACCGCGTCGGCACGCTCGATCAGCCGATCCGCCGAGACGCCGGCCAGTCGCTGGATATCAGCGCGGCTCAATTCCTGGACTCCGCGTTCCTGCATCCGCTGAAAATCCACCCGCAGCGCCAGGGTTTCGAGATAGCGCTCGGACGTCTCGCGGAACTGATCTTTCGTTGCGCCATCTAGAAGATCAGTCGTGCGCGACACTGCGTCGTTCATGGCGCGAAGATCCTTCGCCATCTGCTCTAAGGTGATCGCCACAGGCTTGTCCTCCTTGCCCAACCAATGCTGCAGGCGTTTCTCGATGGTGTGAATGATGCCGCCCAGCGTCTGCGCCATCGTCAAGCGCTGGACCATCCCCGACGCGACCGCGCCCGATGGTGCCTCTTGCGCGACAGCTGACCAGGCCTTCAAACCATCGTTGACGGCGCGGCGATCCGCCTCGCTCAGCGGCAGCTTCACTGGATTCGCGCGCGCCGTCGCCAAGCGCTGACGCGCCTTCTCGATCAGCCCCTGATTGATCGGGTCAGCCGCATAATTCCTGTCGCGCGCCTCTCGCTGCGGTCGCGGGCGCTCTGCCACATCGACGATCGCCTTGTCCTTCGCGCCATAGCTTTGTGACGAAGCCCGCTCCATCGCCGAGGTTGCGACGATCTTCAGACCCTGGGCTCGAGCATGTTCGGCATAGAGCTCGCGCCAGGTCCGAAAGTCGTCCCTATTCGGATGGATTTTTTGGCCAGCCTCGTTCTTCACGGTGATGACGGCGTGGGCGTGAATATGCCCCTCGGATTCCTTGTCGGTGTGAATGCCGAACATGAATTTGTGGTCGGCGAAGCGGTCGTGAAGAAACTCGCGAACCGCATTGGTTAGCGCGCCAACATCGGTGCCGGCCTTGGCCGAGATCATCAAGTGCATCGTATCACGCGGCGATTGCGATCGTAGAGAGGGCCCCCAATCGCGCGCCGCCTGGCGTGCACCCGCCGCGTCCGTGACAGATTGCCCTCGATCATCAGTCAGCGTGCCAAGCTTCGCGATGTGCTGCCGAAGCTGATAGGCGACGCCATCGAGCCCGTGTCGCGACGCTCCCGGTTCAACGCTCATGGCGTGCTGAGGATGACCGGTCACTGCTTCGATCCGCGCCTTGATGGCAGCTTCCGATCTCGCGTCGAGGCGCTTCTGGGTGAAGCCATCCTGGTCCGTTCCAATCTGCTCGTCGCGGACCCGGAACCGCTCTTTTGCAGTGCCGGCCATCGCAACCACCAGCCGCGCCTCCAACTCACCGTCAGATGTCGGCTCGAGCCGGATTGCGTGTCTGTGACCCGCAAACCCTGCAGCGGTGGCGCTCTCATAGACTTCTCGCCCAGCCGGCGTATCGCGAACGCCATGCAGCTTTAGCCTGATCGCGACGACGTCCTGGCTTTCCTTCCGGTTCTCAAATTTTTTTGACCACTGTTTGATTTCATCGGCGACCGCCTCGCGATCGGCGAGAATGCGCCCGTCATGGGTTTCCAGCGCTGCGTCGTCGCGCTGGACATATTGTCCGGTCGCGGTCGCACGCGCGGCGCCATGGGCATAGGAGATGACTTTAACGACGGCCGGCTGATAGCCGGCGGCCAGGTGACGCGCCCGGCTGAGCGCACCGCCCTCGATTCGAGCCGGCAATGGCTGCCGAGCCGGCGCCGCCCTTCCTCCGCCCTTCGCTTTGACTGTCTCGAGCCGACGGTCACGCTCGGCATCGCGGCCACCGGTGATGGTGGCGCCAAGCAGAACGGCTCGCGCGCCGATCGTTGCTGATGGCTGACTGATCCCGCTCCCATCGC
>JAKFWB010000438.1 GCA_021732945.1 Porphyrobacter sp. | reverse complement strand
CGGGCGGGCGGGTTGCCGAAGAGCAATGTCCCAGCACTCGGCTGTTTCAACCGCGTCGGCGGGGCGCATCACCAACAGATTGGGCATCGCCCGCAGCGAAGCGAGGTGCTCAATCGGCTGGTGCGTAGGCCCATCCTCGCCCAGCCCGATGCTGTCATGCGTCATCACATAGACCACCCGGCAATGCTGCAAGGCCGACAGGCGGATCGCCCCGCGGGCATAGTCGGTGAAGACGAGGAAGGTGCCGCCGTAAGGGATCACGCCGCCATGGAGCGCCATCCCGTTCATCGCGGCCGCCATGCCAAACTCGCGGATGCCGTAATAGACATAGCGGCCGGCATAATGGTCGCGGTTGAAAGTGCCGATCCCCCCCGCCAGCGTGTTGTTCGATCCGGTCAAGTCAGCGCTGCCGCCGATGGTATCAGGAAGCTGCGGATTGATCGCGCCCAGCGCGATTTCGGATGCCTTGCGGGTGGCGATTTTCTGCGGCGCAGCGATCAGGCCGGCGATGTGGTCATCAAGGCTGAAACTGTCGGGCAAGTCACCCGCCATCCGCCGCTCGAACTCGGCCTTGTCCGGCGAGGCTGCAAGCCGCCCCGCCCACGCGCCATGCGCCGCACGGCCCGGCTCGCCTGCCATGTGCCAATCGGCGAGAATCTCGCTCGGCACCACGAAGGGCTCTGCCGTCCAGCCCAGCGTTTCGCGCGCTGCGGCCACTTCCGCCCCGCCCAGCGCCGCACCGTGGACACCGCTGGTGCCCTGCTTGTTGGGCGCGCCCTTGCCGATCAACGTGTGGCAGGCGATCAGCGACGGGCGCGGATCCGCCTTAGCCTCGGCAATTGCGCGGTCGATATCGGCGAAGTCGTGCCCGTCGCACTCCACCACATGCCATCCGGTCGCGGCATAGCGGGCCTTGATGTCCTCGGAAGTCGACAGATCGGTCGGCCCATCGATGGTGATGCGGTTATCGTCCCACAGCACGTTCAAGCGCCCAAGGCCGAGGTGGCCCGCCAGTCCGATTGCCTCGTGATTGATGCCCTCCATCAGGCAACCATCACCCGCGACGACCCAAGTGCGGTGATCGACCAACTCGTCACCGAACACGGCGTTCAAATGCCGCTCGGCCATCGCCATGCCGACTGCCATCGCAACGCCCTGCCCCAGCGGGCCGGTGGTGCACTCCACCCCGTCGAGCAGGAAATTCTCGGGGTGCCCAGCGCAGGGGCTCGAAAGCTTCCGGAAATTGCGGATGTCATCGATCGTCGGCGCGGCATAGCCGGTGAGGTAGAGCATGCTGTAAATCAGCATCGAACCATGGCCCGCGCTCAGCACGAAGCGGTCGCGATCAGCCCAATGTGGCGCGGAAGGTTCGAACTTCAAGTGCCGGGTGAACAGCACCGTCGCCACATCGGCCATGCCCATCGGCATGCCGGGATGGCCGGAATTGGCGGCCTCCACCGCATCCATCGAAAGCGCGCGGATAGCATTGGCCATCGGCTGAAGGCGGGCGGCGTCGATGCTCATGGGCGCACGTGTCTCCTGATGCTGCCCCGATCAGCTTTGATCCGGGCCAAAACCGCCCGCGCCTTGGCTATCGCGCCATGGTGCGGGCGGGCGATTCGATCCCTCGATTGCGGGCTGTGCCATTGCCGAGCCATCGGGTGAGGTCAACCTTGCGCAGAATTGGGCGGCGCGCACGGGCTTTGCGCGCCCGCTCCGCAGCACTTATCAACAGACCGCTTCAAGCCTTTGCGCCGACAATCCAATCTTGGTATCGCATTTACCATGAGTGCCGAGCGTATCGAAAGCGCGATCCAGCGCATCGAAGCTGCGATGCAGCGAATTGAGGCTGTGCAGGATCATGCCGCCCTAAGCAGCGCCAAGCCCGCTGGCGCTTCGCCCAGCGTGATTGGCCTGGTGAACAGTCATGAGAAACTGCGCGAGCAAGTTGCGGAAACGCTTCGCGAACTTGATGACGTGCTGGCCAAGCTGGAAGATTAGCGCCCCATGAGCACGGTAACCCTGACCATCGGCCCCAAGAGCTATTCCGTCGCCTGCGCTGATGGGCAGGAAGCCCATATCACCCAGTTGGGCGCGATGATTGCCGAAAAATACGCGCAGCTGGGCGCATCGCGGGCGCCGTTGGAGGCGCAGAATCTGCTGTTTGCCGCACTGTTCCTCGCCGATGAACTGGCTGAAGCGCGCAAGGCCACCGCGCTTGCACCGCCCGAAGCTGCAACGCCCCCCGTGGATTCCGAAGCGATGGACGCCCTGCGCAATGCCATCACCGTGCTGGAAGCCGATCTGGCCGCCGCGCGCGCCGCTGCGGCCGCGCCAGCACCGGGTGCCACGCCGCAAATCGATCTGTTCGGCGGGTCGCAATCGCCCGATCTGGACCTTGCCGAGATCGCCAGCCAGCTTGAAGCCCTTGCGGATCGCACCGAGGCCAGTGCCGCTGCGCTTGAAGCGGCGGGCGCAAGCGCCTAGATAGGGATTGGCGGGACTGCCCGGCACGAGCCGATTGAACATCCCTGAGGCTATAAGTAATCCAAATGGGAGCTGTCCCTGCCCTTGCCTGCCGGTTCGTCCGTAAGTCTTGGGCATACGGCGCCCACCTGACGTAAAACGCGTCAGAGGATTTCTAGCGCAAACGACCCATGGTGGTTCCGTCACTTTATTTGTTTAGGCCTCAAGCGCCGGCACGCGCATCCGCGCGCTTGGCTTTCCTCGCAAAGGCTCGGGCGGGCGGTCGCCCTTGCGGCCCTGCGGGCCGTTCGAGTCCTCCCCTTCAGGGGAGGGGGACCATGCGCAGCATGGTGGAGGGGCGAGCCCTTGCGACCCCTAGAGCTGGGGGCTACCGCAAGAGCGCAATGACTGACCTCACCAAACCCACCCTCCGCCATTCCCTGCGGGCCGCTCGCAGGGCGCATGTCGCAGCCTTGCCTGATGCTATTCGAGGGCTGTTGTTCCACCGCC
>JAKFWB010000053.1 GCA_021732945.1 Porphyrobacter sp. | reverse complement strand
CGCCCACCCGCACAAGGGCATGACCCGCGAGGCGCATGACGCCGCGATGGAGGCGGCGGTGCTGGCAGCAGGGGCGGAGTATATCGTGCTGGCGGGCTATATGCGCATCCTGTCGGACGGGTTTGTAGAACGCTGGGCGGGCCGGATGCTCAACATCCACCCCTCGCTGCTGCCGCTCTACAAAGGCCTCAACACCTTCGCCCGCGCCATCGCAGCGGGTGACAGTCATGCCGGCGCGAGCGTGCATCTGGTCACCCCTGACCTCGATTCGGGCGAGGTCTTGGCGCAAGCGCGCGTCGCCATCGCTGCAGATGACACCCCCGCCACCCTTGCCGAGCGAGTGCGGCTCGCCGAGCACCAGCTGTTCCCCCGCGCGGTCGCCGAATATGTGTCGCGCTGGCGTGATCCGGCGGCGCTGCTGGCGCGGCTCCGCGCCCTTGCCCTTGCCCTCCCGGAGACTGACGAGCGCGAAAGCCACGGCAGCCCCGGCTTCCGCGTCGGCGGCGACAAGAGCGGCAAATATTTCGCCTATTTCGCCGATCAGCACCACGGCACGCCGCACATCGCGCTGCTGGCGCGCACGGGCGGGATGGACGAGCTGCTCAACCTCGTCGAAAGCCAGCCCGAGGTCTATTTCAAGCCCGCCTATTACGGCGCGAGCGGGTGGGTCGGGATCATCCTCAACCGCCCCGGTGTGGACTGGGACGAGGTCGCCGCGTGGCTCCAGCGCAGCTGGCGCAGCGTCGCACCCAAGCGGCTGACCCGTTTCATGGACATCGCGGACGAGTTTTGATGGCGCCAGTCCGCGATCATCTGCTGGCGCGCGGGCCCCTGGCGCAGCGGGCGAATGATTTTCTGGGGCGCGCGTGGCAGCGGGGCTGGCTGCCTCCGCCCGATCTCGATCCGCAGGCGCTGTGGACGCTGGCGGCCAAGCCCTATGGCGCAGACGCCGAAGCGGTGGAGCATGGCGCGCGCATCGCAGAAGACGTCGCCGACTTCCGCGAACGGCTTGAACGGCTGATCGCGGCGGTCAGGGCCGAGGCTGACCTCAACCCGCTGGGTCAGGCGATGGCGTGGGGTCAGCTTTCGCGGGTGGTGAAGAACCGCATGGCCTTTGGCGCGCTGTGGCGGGACGCGCCCGAACTCACCGAGACGCCCCTCGCCGCGCCGATCATCATTATCGGCCATATGCGCAGCGGCACGACCCGCATCCACACGCTGCTGGCCGCTGACCCGGCCCATTCGCACACCCGCTATTGCGATGCCTACCACCCGGTGCCCGCCCCGATGGGCCTGAACCGTACGAAGGCCGCGCTGGAATTGGCAATGCTGGGCGCGCTCAATCCGTGGATGCAATCGATCCACCCGATGAGCGCGGGCGCGGTCGAAGAGGAGCTGGCATGGATCAGCGCTGCGCTCCACCACTCGATCTACGAATCGCAGTGGCATATCCCGAGCTATTCGGCCTGGAGCGAGGCGCGCGATCCCGCGCCGATTTACCGCGAAATGGCTCGCATCCTGCGCACCGACGCTGCGACGCGCGGAGTGGCGAACAAGCCCCGCGTGCTGAAAGTGCCCGCTTTTGCCGAAGACCTCGGCACCTTGCTCCAACAGTTTCCTGACGCCCGGCTGGTGATTGCCCACCGCGAGCATGATGCGGTGCTGCGCAGCGCTGTCAGCTTGGCCGCGAACCAGATGGCGATCCAGTCTGACACTTGCTGCCTCGATGCAATTACAGCCCGCTGGCAGCACAAGATTGCCCTGCGCGAGGCAGGGATGGCGGCGGCGCTGGCGGGCTGGCAGGGGCGGCGCGCGCGGCTCGATTTCGATGAAATGGGCGCTGATTGGGAAGGCGCCATGGCGCGCTGCTATGCCGATCTTGGCCTTGATTTGACACCGCAGGCGCTGGCAGCGATGCGCAAGCAGATGGCGGCGAGCGAAACCGGCCACCACCATGCGCATTCAGCGCAATTGGCGCGGTTTACAGGGGCGGGTTGAACGAAAAAAGGCCGCCCCTAGCGGGACGGCCCTTTCGCAATCAGCTAGGCTGAAAATCAGCCGACAATTTCTTCCGGCTTGAAGAAGAACGCGATTTCAATCGCGGCGTTTTCTTCCGAGTCCGAACCGTGGACGGTGTTCTCGCCGATCGACAGCGCGAGTTCCTTGCGGATCGTGCCGGGTTCGGCGTTGTCGGGGTTGGTTGCGCCCATGATGTCGCGGTTGCGGGTCACGGCGTCTTCGCCTTCGAGCACCTGCACCACCACCGGCTCGCTCATCATGAAATCGACCAGTTCGCCGAAGAACGGACGCTCACGGTGCACGCCGTAGAAGCCTTCGGCCTGTTCGCGGCTCATGTGGATGCGCTTCGATGCGACGACGCGCAGGCCGGCGTCTTCCAGCATCTTGGTGACCGCGCCGGTCAGGTTGCGACGGGTGGCGTCGGGCTTGATGATCGAAAAGGTGCGGGTAACCGCCATGATATGCTCCTATGAACGTTATTTTATGATCGGGGTGTTGGCCGCGCCCGTAGATGCTGCGCTGCAAAATGGCAAGCATCAGCGCAGCGCGGGTGATGCGCGCCGTGCGGGGGCGCAAGCGGCAATGCGAGGTCAGCCCTTGGTCTGGCTGCCGATAATGATCTGGCCGGTGGTCGGCTCACCGCTGGTGGCGGTGATCAACAGGTTTGATCTGTCGCTCTCGCGCTTGCCTGCGATCATTGTGGTGCCATTGGTGTCCATTTCCAGCTCGATCACAAACCCGGTCGCCTTGGCCTGTTCACGGTAATGTGCGATCACCGCATCGGGTCTGGCGTCGGCTTGGAACATCACCATTGTGCGCTGCCCATCAGGCTGCTTGACCACGGTGTTGGTCACTACTCTGGTTCCGGGAAACAGGCTGAAGCCGCTCGGCAGATTGACCGGCACTGCGCTACCTGATCGCAAGCTGGCAATGCCATCCTCGCCAATGATCGTCATGCT
>JAKFWB010000367.1 GCA_021732945.1 Porphyrobacter sp. | reverse complement strand
CGCCTGCCGCGACCAACAATGTGCGTGCCGCTCCAACGCGGCGATGGCCTTGGCTGGCGGGGCGTTCAAGCCACCACCACCATGCCAACCGCAGCCCTGCGAGGCCCAGCGGGATAGCCGCCAGCACCAGCGCCGTGCGCGATTTGGTGAGGATGATGCCGAGCAGCAGCAAGGCACACAGCGCCGAGCGTGCGGCTTGCAATGCGGGCTGCGGTCGGAGCGTTTTGAGCGGCAAGGGAAGCAGCGCTGCCAGCGCCAGCGCAAAGCCGAGCAGAAGGCCAGTGGAATTGCGGTTGGCAAAGGTGCCGCGCAGGATCTCGCCGTTGCGGCTGTCGCTGAACAGGCTGGTATCCGCCTCAGGCGCTGCAAGCTGAGCAGCGCCGATCAGGATGGTCACAATCCCCAGCCCGGCCACCAGCCAGCCGAGGTCAATCAGCCGGTGACGCGGCAGGTTCCACCCCGCCAGCAGCACTGCCAGCGGCGTGATCAGCGCAGTCAGGGCGAGGAGTGTGCGCCTGGGATCGACACTGAGCGTTTGCCAGCGATGATCAGCACCGGTCATATCCAGCGCGCGTGCCACCAGATCGCGGCCGGGGAGCGCTGACCAGACCGGCTCCGGCAAGGGAATGGTCTGAACCAGCGGCAGCGCCAGTGAAGCCACGATCAAGCCCCGCAGCAGAATCGGCGAATCACTCAAGAGCTGCTGGAAGCCCACACGGTTCGTCGCCAAAGCAGCGATCGCGGCGAGTTGCACAGCCAGATTGGCAAGCGCAAACCGGCTACCGCCTCCGCCGATTGCAAAGGCGATCACCAGCAGCGCTATCAGCGCAGGCAGAACGAAGGGATGGGCCGCGCGTCTGTCCAAAAATGCAACTTTCGCGGGTAGGGGTCAGCGCTCGGACGAAGACAGTGGTCAGAAATGACAACGCCCGGACATGATGCCGGGCGTCGCTTTGATCAGAGGAATATTCGCATGGTCCACCAGCTAATTAGGTGCCGGGCGACTGACCATCATTGTCGGTCTGCGCGGCGAACACGATGCCGGTGATGATCAGGCCACCAGCGATCAAGTTCAGGAAAATTGCGCCCGGATTGGAGAACAGCCCACCATCGTCGCCGCCCGCATCATCATCATCCGCAGCGAGCGATGCCGCGCTGCTGTAAAAGGCGGCGCTATCGCTTGCACGGGTGCCAGCCTGCGCAGCAATCGGCGCAAAGACGAGACTGCCTGCGGCTGCGGCAACGATCATGCGCGATACGGACTTGATCATGGCTGATCCCTCTTTGAATAGGTTCTTGTACGTATCGCTACCGCATTGCAGCAGAATTTGCAACCTGCTTGAGGCCGTGCGCGCCGTGGGCAGCACCCAGCCCCAATCAGACGCGCGCAACCGCGTGCCGGAAGGCGGGATCGGGGATGATTGCGCGGGTGCCATTGCGTGCCTATTGGCACAGGCGGCGGTGCATTTCCATGTGACAGCGGGGTAAGGAGCGCGATGCTCGACGAGGCGATCAAGACCAAGCTGCGTGATCCCGCCTATCTCGACCTGCACCGTGCGGCGGTGAGCGCGATCCGCAAGGTCGGGGTCGAGCGCTGGTATGATGCGCGTTTCCATCGCCGCTTTCAGATCGCCCGGGTTTATCTGGCACAGGTCCGCCTTGATCTGGTGGGGGATTTCGAGCAGCAATCATCCGCCGTTCGGCTCTAATCGGCCATGACCGGAATTGCCGCCATCTTCAGCGCCGGCCCGGCTCAGGCGGGCAGGCTTGGCCGGATGATGGAGGCGATGGCAGACCGCGCGGTCGATGGCACTGGGCTGTGGGAGCACGGTCGCTTCGCGCTGGGGGCCTGCATCCTCCACACCACAGCGGAATCCTTCGAAGCGGGACAGCCGCACACCAACGAAGATCAGACTCTCGCGCTGGTGATTGATGGCTATCTAACCAATTGCGACGAACTGCGCCGCGACCTGACCGAGCGTGGCGCGCGCCTGCGCAACCGCTCCGACGCCGAACTGGTGCTGCGCGCCTATGAACAATGGGGCGAGGATTGCGCGGGCCGGATCGAGGGCGAATTTGCCTTCGTAATTGCCGATGGCCGTAGCAAGCGGATTTTCGCCGCGCGCGATCATCAGGGGCTGCGCCCGCTGTTTTATCACGAGCATGACGGCACGATGCTGATCGCGTCCGATCTGGCATCTATCGTGGACGCGCTCGACACGCCGCCCGAGCCGAATCTTGACTATCTCATCGGGGTTGCTGCGGTTCAGTTCTTCCTGCCGGAAGAGACGGTCTGGAAGGGCGTCAAGCGGCTGCTTCAGTCACATTGGCTCAGTTACGATGGCGAACGCCTGACGCAGCGGCGCTATTTCGATCTGCCAATCGGCGAACGCCTGCGGTACCGCAGCGATGCCGCATATGCGGAGCATTACCGCGCGATGCTCAGCGATGCGCTGCGTCGCACAACGCGCAGCCATGCTGCCATCGGGATTGCGGTTAGTGGCGGGCTCGATTCCTCCTCACTCTACTGCCTCGCCGATCGGCTTGAGGCGCAGGGTCAGCTGCTGGCTCCCGGATTTCAGGGCTATACGCTTGCGGGGACGCCGGGCAGCAGCAATTATGAACTGCCCTTTGCGCGTGCGGCGGCGGAGCATGTTAGGCGGACCTTGATCGAGGTGCCTTTGTTCAAGCCGCCGCTCGAGTGGTACACTGAACAGGCGCGGATCGAGCGAGACATTCCCATTCCCACCAACGGCGCAATGACCATTGGCATCGAGCGGCGGGTTCATGCCGATGGATCGCGGGTCTACATCAACGGCGATGGCGGGGATGAATGGTTGCAAGGCAGCTGGGACTACTACAGCGAGTTCGTATCTGATGCCGATTTGATAGGTTTTGTTTCGGCTTTGCGGCTTTATGCGGCGGCGCTTGGGTGGCGCGCATCGCTGCCCAAGGCCCTGCGGACCGGCCTTTCCGCGTTGGTGCCA
>JAKFWB010000369.1 GCA_021732945.1 Porphyrobacter sp. | reverse complement strand
GGGAATCTGGTGAAACTTTGACGAAGCACTCGCCGCCATGACCAACCCTCCGTGACGTTTCGGGACCTCCAATCCCACGAAACGCACACGGCGCGCCAATCATCGCGACGGTTTACGGATAGGCTTTTAGTCATTTCAATTCCGCTGCCATCAGTGTTAGACGGGTCTGTGGGCTGAGCCCGACATGGCCGGTCTGTCCTGCAACTGTCCGACCTGTGCGACAGCGCTGACGGTCCCTGTGTCCAGGGCGCTGGTTCTTGCCGAGCCGGACATTCCCGTCCTCGATCTGGATGACCTCATCGACGTCGAGGAACCGGCACGTCCGGTCCAGTGGAATCAAGGTCGCCGCGAACCTTCGACCACGCCGGTGGAGATGCGGCTTCCTGGTCAATTGGGCGGTCTCAAGGTCAATGTTGACCAGAAGACCAGCAACACGATCGCGACAACATTTTTGGGCGGCTTACTGGTCGCCATCGGTGCCGTCCTGTTCGCCATGTTCGGCGGCAAGCACCGGGCATAACGGTTTCACAACATCTCACGGGCGGCGTGGGTGACCACGCCGCCTCCGTCTCAAAGGAGGTTCTCATGTTCCTGATGTTTCTCACTTTTGTGCTGATGCTGGCCGGAGTGGGTGGCTTGATCTGGCTCGGATGCCAGCGTGTGGCCACGCACCTGCGTGGCAAACCGGAGGCTACCAAAGCGGTCGTTGAGCATGTGCTCATGCCGCTGTTCGGGCGCAAGGAAGAGTCTTAAAGCGTCTGAAATCGATGTCAATCACGGCGCGGGCGGGGACTGAACCCCCGCCCGCGTTTGTCAGGAGACGTAACGATGACCCTGGAGGAAAGGCTCACGAAAATTTAGGCGATGCTGGCCTTGCTGGCCGAAGGCCAACAGTTGCGCGAGTGGTACAGCGTCGAACAGTTCGCGCGCATCATCGACCGCTCCGAATTCACCTGCCGTGAATGGTGCCGCCGCGGCCGAATCCTGGCGGAGAAAAAGATAAGCGGGCGCGGCGCCCACACGTCGTGGGCCATCTCCCACGTCGAGTTGCTCCGCTACCAGCGCGAGGGCTTGCGGCAGCCCTCGCTCGACTGATCCTTCCAATGGCCAGCGCGGTGCCGGCCCGTTTTCCCGATTCCTGGTTTCCTTGCGATGGTGGTTTCCAGTCATGTCCCGGCGCAATCAACAACGCGATTGCCAAACCCGTGAGGATGCTCCTCCGAGCATCGTCCCTGCCGGGGCACCGGACTGGATCACGCCGGAACTGGTCGAGGCGACGATTCGCGTCTGGCAACCGTACTACAAGGAGGTGCTCACGCCGGAAGAAGCCGTTACAATGATTACGAACGTGGGTCGGTTGTATGACGCATTGTCACGGGAGTAGCGGCCACGGATCGGCCGTGGGAGGGGTCTCCCTCCCGTTACATTTCATTTGACCACAGGAGACCAATGTTGTACTCTAAATATCTTATCAGCAAAGGCTTATGTGATGGGTGAACGTGTAAACATGGACGGCAACCACTATTCGGTCGCCGATATGTTTGTCGGAATCGGAATTACGACCCTGACGACCGAACTGTTGGAATATTATCGCTTCCCGAATCCTACCAAGGCGCGAATCTTCACGCCCGCTTTCGCTGTCGGCCTGGCGACCGGGCTAGGCGCGGTCATCCTGGCTAGCCACGTCCGTGGCGGTTTTCGCCAGCGCCTCACACAAGGCCGGTCTGAATCCGACCGCTCGCCGTAGGCCGCGACGCTTCCTCGGACCCCGAGGGGGTGAGCCATCAACCGGGGTCGTAGTCGCTCGCGTTGCGGGTGTGGATCGTCCGATCAAGGAAAAGGTTCCCCTCGCCGTCATAATACCCCTCCTGCCGGAATGGCCGCGTCTTCAGGAATTCGTAGAGCAAAGCTGCGCTCCCGATCACCAGGCCGGTCGTCCCCGCTTTCCGGTTCCACTCCTCCTTCCCCGCGACCTTGTTCATTTCTTCCAACAGGCCCTTCGCCGACCGCAAACTCGTCGCACCGCCGAACAAGCTGGTGGCGACATCCAGAAGCGAGACGCCCCGTCGGTACAAGTGATAATCCTTGACCGTTCCGTCCGTGAAGTGTAGCCGAAACAGTGACAGATACCCGTCATCGTCAGTCGCGTGGTCCGTGATGCGCAACCAGACTTCCCTCTCCGTCGGCAGGCGCCAGTCTAATACCGCCCGAATAGATGCCATCTCTGACCCCATGAAGATGAAGTAGGTGCCGTTGACGTTGCTTTCCTGAAATTCTATTCCGGCCTCTGGCCAGCGCCAACAACGATCCCGGACGGCGCGGAAACTGGTCACGGCGACATTTCCTACGACTCAACCGGCAATGTATTCGTTACAATGATTATCGACGTGGGTCGGTTGTTTGACGCGCTTTCTTCGGGGTCTTGAGCCATGAAACAGTTCGCAGCACTCGCACGGGTCAGCAGCCGGGAACAGGAACGCGAGGGTTTCTCGCTCGAAGTGCAGGAAGATGGGCTCCAGCGGTACGCGGCCCAGGCCGGCGGCGAGATCGTTAAGTTCTTCAAGATCGCCGAGACGGCCAGCAAAGGCGAGGAGCGCAAGACCTTCCGCGAGCTGATCGCCTACGCCAAGAAGAACGCTCCCTTCCTCGACGGCCTGCTCTTCTACAAGGTGGACCGGGCTTCCCGCAATCTCTTCGATTACGTCGAACTCGAACGGCTGGAGTCGGAATACGACCTGCCGTTCATTTCCGTTTCGCAGCCCACCGAGAACACGCCGGCTGGCCGCATGATGCGGCGGACGCTAGCCAACATGGCCAGCTTCTATACCGAGCAGCAATCGGTCGATGTGCGGGAAGGTTTGTCGCGCCGCGTCAAGGAAGGCTGGTTCATCGGCCTGGCTCCCTATGGTTACCGCAACGTCCGCAAGGACGGGCGGGGCGTCATCGAAACGGACATGGAAGCCGCCGCCAACGTCAAACGCATATTCC
>JAKFWB010000371.1 GCA_021732945.1 Porphyrobacter sp. | reverse complement strand
CTTCGACAGGCTCAGGATGAGCGAGGCTTGCTGACCACCTCGCTCGTGCTGAGCTTGTCGAAGCGCGCTGGCGGAATGGTCGACTAAAGCGGCAGAATCGGCAGCACCAGCGGCTCGCCGGTCAGGCTTTCCGAACCTTCCAACAACGCCAGTGCGCGGGTGATGTTGGCCTCTTGCCCCTCGTGCGTCACCATCGCCACCATCACCTCACCATCTGCCTGCCCGCGCCCCTGCTGGATCAGGCTTTCGATCGAGACCGCGCCATCGCGCATCGCGGCGGTGATTTCGGCGAGCACGCCGGGGCGGTCCTGCACCATGAAGCGGATATAGGTGCGCTCAGTGCGGTGGCCCGGTTCAGCGGGAGGGAGCGCGGCAAGCTGCGCCACGGGGATCGAGAAGGGTGCGCCCACTTCGTCGCGGGCAATGTCGATGAGGTCAGCTGCCACCGCGCTCGCGGTCGGGCCATCGCCTGCGCCTGCGCCCTGGAACAGCAGGCGGCCGGAAAAATTGCCTTCCGCCACCACCGCATTGGTTGCGCCATCGACTGCGCTCAGCGGATGACCCTTGGCGACCAGGCAGGGGCGCACGCGTTGCAGCAGGCGCGGGCCTTCGGGCGTTTCCTCAACATCGGCCTCACCGATCAGGCGGATGACGAAGCCGAGCGCCGCCGCCTGCGCAATGTCAGCAGCACGCACCTGCGTGATCCCGCACACCCGCACGCCTGCAAAGTCCACCCGCGTGCCAAACCCGATCGCCGCGAGAATTGCCAGCTTATGCGCCGCGTCCACGCCTTCGATATCGAACGCGGGATCAGCCTCGGCAAAGCCCAAGCGCTGCGCCTCTGCCAGCACATCGCCAAAATCCGCGCCGGTGCGCTCCATCGTGGAGAGGATGTAATTGCAGGTACCGTTGAGGATGCCGTAAACCTTGGTCAGCGCATTGGCCGACGTGCCTTCGCGCAGGCCCTTGATCACCGGGATGCCGCCCGCCACCGCCGCTTCAAACTTCAGCGCGGCATTATTGGCTTCGGCGATTTCGGCCAACGCCAGCCCGTGATGCGCGATCATCGCCTTGTTGGCGGTGACCAACCCCTTGCCGGCATGGAGCGCCGCGCGCGAGCAGGCCAATGCCGTACCATCCGACCCGCCAACCAGCTCCACCACCACATCGACATCATCGCGCCGGGCGAGCGCGGTCATATCGTCTTCCCATGCAAAGCGGGCGATATCGACGCCGCGATCCTTGCTGCGGTCGCGCGCGCTCACCGCCACCACCTCGATCCCGCGACCCGCGCGCGCCGCGATCAGCTTGGCATTGGTGTCGAGCAGGCGGATCACGCCCGCGCCGACCGTGCCGAGCCCGGCGATGGCGATGCGCAGCGGTGGCGGGGTGGTGGTGGTCAAGCGGCTCTCCATGATTGGTCGCAGCAGCCGCTTAGCTTTCGCCGCCGCGCGGTCAAGCGTGAGCGCGAATCGACCGGGTCAGGTGATCCGCCGCGCGCAAGGGCCAAGCTGAGCGAGGACGAAAGCATAATCCCCCGCCGCCAGCCGCCGCTCCGCCGGGTCACGCGCCAGATTGGCGCCCGACGGCAATTGCGCAGGAAGCGCGCAGGCGAGCCGATACCAGCGCAGGCTGTCAGGCGCGGGCGGTCGCGCCGCCGAATCGATGATCTCGCCCCATGACACGCCCCATTGCGGCCGCTGCCCCGGACGGCGCAGGATCGTGAGCGACACGGGCGATCCGTTTTCAGTTGCCAGAAAAACCTGCGTCTCCGATTCGCCCGTCAAGGTGCCTGCCACGGCCAGCGCATCGGAAATCCCGGTCACCCGCGGCGGCGCATCGGGAGAATAGAGCTCGGTCAGGATCGGGCGCAGCCGCGCTTCCAGCTCGGGCGTATAGGGCAATTGCGCCCCCGGCGCGACCAGCCGCACCTCGCCCGCGCGGCCCGGCACGCTATCGGCAAACAGCACAAATTCGCGCTTTTTCAGCTTGGAAACCTTGCCCTTGGGGTCCAGCGGCACATCCACCAGATAGGCCAGCGTGCCTCCAACCGTTGCCTTCCCTGCAATCAACGCAAGGGTGTTTGCCTCAATATACAGCCGCGCGAATCCGGGCGCGAGACCGGGCGCGCGATCGGGCTTCAGCGTGGTCTGACGGCGAATCTGTGCGCGGATAACCAGGTCAGCAGCATCAGAAAATGTCGCAAGGTCGGCATAAGTCGCATCATTTGTTGCTCCTGCCGCAACGGCTGCCGGGGCTTGCGCAACGGCACTCTGCACGCCCGTCAGCCCCATCAATAACGTTAACATCAGTGCTGCCACAGGCCTGAAAACGCGCGTTAATTTAACTTTAACACTTGGGTTCATGGTCGTTCCGATCACTCGCTTGTGCCCCGGCGGTATAGCACCGTGCCTTCGACATCATATGCCGTGAATCCGCGCTGAACCGCAAAAGCGTTTGATCGGCTAGGGGTTGCCCGTTAAAGCCCAAAAGGCTGAAGGCGCGGGACTGGGGACATTGCCGTGCTGACAGCCTAGGTTGCGTTCTGTGCACTTGCGTGCAGGACGTGCCTGTCGGGATCGGGTTTGGACAGATTGTGCCTTGGCGCACGGGTCCTTCTCGTCATTCCCGGCATGGGAGGACCGAAATGACCGGGATCCATCCGCAGGCCGACATGGCTGGCGGGTGGGGAGTGTGCCGATCCTAGCGATCGGCGAGTAATTGGAGAGAAAGCGCTGGATGTCCTACGCTAGCCAACAACAAGGATTGACCGGCCCCAAGCTTGTCGCATTGATTATCGCGCTCGCGATTGTCGGTAGCGTCGGGTTGGGTATGGTCGTCTTTCTTGCCGTCGACGCCGTGAAAGAGGTGCTGGAGCGGGTCACCGTCGTGGAAGTCGAGGAAGAGGAGCCGCCGCCACCGCCGGACGAACCACCGCCGCCCGAAGACGTGCCGGAGCAGACCTCACCTCCGCCGCCGGTTGCACCA
>JAKFWB010000541.1 GCA_021732945.1 Porphyrobacter sp. | reverse complement strand
GCTCGGTCTTGCCGACGCGGTTGAGCCGGGTCTTGGCGCGGCGCTTCGGCTCGGTCTGCGCTTCTTCCAGCAGCGCGGTCAGCTTGACGCGGGCGTCCTGACGATTGGCCTCCTGCGTGCGGTGCGCCTTGGAATTGATGATGAGATCGCCGTTCCCTGCCAGCTTAGATCCCGCTAGCGCCCGCAGCCGCGCAAGCACCGACGGGGTGAGGCGCAGAGCGTAGATATTGACGCGCAGTTCGACTTCGGTGGCGACCTTGTTGGCGTTCTGCCCGCCGGGGCCGGAGCCTGCGAGGAAGCTCTCCTCGGCCAGCCGCAGCGCGCGGGCGCTTAGAGGTTCAGGCGCATCTTCATCCATCACGCGCTCCCAAGGCGAGGAAGTCGGCGGGCAGGGGCGCTTGCGCAGTGATCGGCGGCTTACCGTCGCGGGTGACGGTGAGGCTTTCGGCATGCAGCATCGTCCGTTTGGCCCCAGGCGCATTGCCGGCACCATAGACCGGATCGCCCAGCAGCGGAGCGCCCAGACCCTTCAGCGCATGGACCCGCAGCTGATGGGTGCGGCCCGTCTCAGGGCGGAAGCGGATCAGGCTGTTGGGGCCAAGTTCCTCGACCAGTTCCCAATGCGAGATCGCAGGCTTGCCCTTCTTGGCCGCAATCATCCGCCAGCCCTTCTCGGCCGAGCTGATCTTGGCGAGCGCGAGTTCAATCGTGCCTGCCGAAGCTGGCGGATGCCCGGCGAGGATCGCGAGATAGGTCTTGGTGACCGCGCGCTCTTCAAACGCCTTGTTGAACCGCGCCAGCGCCTTGGGATTGCGCGCGAGCAGCAGGCAACCGCTTGTGTCGGTATCAAGCCGGTGGACCGCCACAGGAGGGCGCTGAAAGCCCAGCTTCAGCGGCTCAAGGTGATCTTCAAGGCAGATTCCGCCCTTGCGCGGGCGATCAACCGACATGCCCGAGGGCTTGTCGATCACCAGCGCTTCGCCGTCTTCGTAGAGGATTTTGATGTCAACCATGGGTTCCGATACCCGCTCGCCCTGAGCTTGTCGAAGGGCGTTGTGCGAACATGCTTCGACAGGCTCAGCATGAGCGAGATCAGATCAAATCAAGGCGGCCCGCATCAACCCGCGCAGGGCGTTGCCGATCCAGAAGCCGCCTGCCAAATCGTCCAAGGTCAGCTCCGCTTCGCGCGCCTTGCCTTCGGTGATCAGATGTTCGCGGAGCACGCCGGGCAGCAGGCCAAGCGTGGCGGGCGGGGTCAGCAGCACGCCATCCGGGCCGTCGACGAAGACGCCGGTAAAGCTGCCTTCGGTGACGAGGCCATCTCCGCGCACCAGCACCGCCTCTTCGGCCCCGAAGCCCCGCGCCGCCGCCAGCGCCTCCTCGTAAAACCCGCGGTCCGATGTCTTGTGCGCCAATCGCCAGTCCGAAGGGTCGAGCGGGTTAGGGAGCGCCGCCACCTTCACCGGCTCGCCCAGCGGCGCAGGCAATGGCCCTGTCTCCAGCGCGCTCGCCCCGCTCCGCGACACCAGCAGCCTTACCCGTGCCGGGGCATCAATCTCAAAACACAGCGCCTGAATCTGGTTGCGCAGGGCGTGGCGATCAAAGGCGAAGCCCAGCACCTCGGCGCTGCGCTTCATCCGCGCCAGATGCAATTCGAGCAGCGCGATGCCGCTCTCCGGCGCGAACCGCATGGTCTCGATCAGGTCACATTGCGGCGCGGTGAGCCCCGGCGCGGCGCGGCGGACAAAGCCCGCCTTGACCTCGCATTCGCGCCGTTCGGACAGGGCTTCGCTATCGGCCACAATCGCCGAGCCGATGCCGAGCACCGCAGAGCCCTGACCGTTCTCGATGGGGGTCAGCCGCAGCGTGCGGATCGCAACGTTGAACGCTGCATTGCCAACCGGATCGATCCGGCCAATCGCCCCGCAGTAAGGCCCGCGCGCGTCGCGCTCGATATCGACGAGCAGCTCCATCGCACGGATCTTGGGCGCGCCGGTGATCGATCCGCAGGGGAACAGTGCCCGCACCAGATCGATCGCGCCCTTGCCCGGGCTGAGCCTTGCGCGCACGGTCGAGACCATCTGGTGCACTGTCGGATAGCTTTCGACCGCGAAGGGCGCGTCGACCACCACGCTCCCCGCCTCGGCCACACGGGCAAGATCATTGCGCATCAGATCGACGATCATCAGATTTTCAGCGCGATCTTTGACCGAAGTGGCAAGGTCCTGTGCCAGCGCGCGGTCCGCCGACGGGTCGGCACCGCGCGGTCGCGTGCCCTTCATCGGCTTGACCTTGGCCTCGGCCCCATTGAGCGCGAAAAACAGCTCGGGCGAGAGGCTCAAAAGCCAGTGCGCGCCGTCAAATACCAGCCCGCCATAGCCTGCTGCCGCTGCACCGCGCAGCGCGGCATAGAGCCCCACCGGGTCGCCGCGATACGACCCGCTGAGGAGGTAGGTGAGGTTCGCCTGATAGATATCGCCCGCGTGGATGGCTTCACGCAGAGCGCCAAAGGCCGCCTCATACCCGCCTGGCGACAATTGCGGATCGAGCGGGCCAAGCGTCCCCGGCCCCTCAGCCCGCGCGGTGAGCCATGCCGGGACATCGGCGGCCGCAATCCGTGTCGGCGTATCGAACAGGCCGAGCCACACCAGCGGCCCCGCCGCGCCGGAGCGCGCTGCCGACCTAACCGCCAGCTTGGGTTCCAGCGCCAACCCCGCCTCATAGGCGAGATAGCCCGCCAATGCCCCGCCATCCGCCTGCCGCGCCGCATCCGCTGCGGCCAACACGGCTGCGACTTCGTCAGCGCGGTGGGCGACGAACACTGCGCGCGGGGCTTCGTACAGCAGCGCATCGGCTGCCGTTTCACCGGCGCGGGCATCGTCGAGCAGCACGAATGGCGGTTGGTGAACCATGCGGAGCAGCCATAGCCAAAACCGCGCGGCTGTCGAGAACTTGACCGCCGCCGCGCGCCCCGTCACATCAGGCGCAAAT
>JAKFWB010000028.1 GCA_021732945.1 Porphyrobacter sp. | reverse complement strand
TGAAAGCGCTGCTCGAATGGGTTGAGCAGCGCATGGCGCTCGACTAGGGGCGTTGGCGTGATGGATCAGCGCGAACCTCAGTTGGCCCAGAGCCGCTTTCCTGCGGGGCGACAGGCTTTCCCGCACCGCGACCTGACCGGCATCGGCCATTTGCAGCGTCACGAGATTCTCTATCTGCTCCACGAAGCGGAGCAATGGGTCGCGTTGAACCGGCAGAGCGCCAAGCACACTGACCTTTTGGCGGGCCTTACCATCATCAACGCCTTCTTCGAAAATTCCACCCGTACGCTGCTGAGCTTCGAGATCGCGGGCAAGCGATTGGGGGCGGATGTCGTCAACATGCACGCCGCGCAAAGCTCGGTGAAGAAGGGCGAGACGCTGATCGACACCGCGATCACCCTGAACGCGATGCGCGCCGATGCGATTGTGATCCGGCATGGATCCTCAGGCGCGACCGGGCTGATTGCGGACAAGGTCGATTGCCCGGTTTTGAATGCGGGTGACGGCAGCCATGAACACCCCACCCAAGGCCTGCTTGACGCGCTGACTTTGCGCCATGCGTTGGCAGAGCGGGGCGAGGGCGCGGAGGATTTCACCGGGCTCAACGTGGTGATCTGCGGTGACATCATGCACAGCCGGGTGGCGCGATCGAACATCCTGTGCCTGACCGCGATGGGTGCCAAGGTGCGCGTTTGCGCGCCGCCTGCGCTGATGCCGACCGGGATCGAGGCGATGGGCGTGGAGGTGTTCCACAACTTCGATGCAGCGCTGGACGGCGCGGAAGTGGTGATGATGCTGCGCCTGCAATCGGAACGGATGAGCGGGCAGTTCATCCCGTCCCCGCGCGAATATCGCCACCTTTTCGGACTCACCGCCAAGCGGCTGGCCATCGCTGCACCGGGCGCCTTGGTGATGCACCCCGGCCCGATGAACCGGGGAGTCGAGATCGACAGTGAGGTCGCCGATCTGGCGGGCCAATCACTGATTACCCGGCAAGTGGAAATGGGCGTGGCGATCCGCATGGCGTGCCTTGATATCCTGACACGTGAAACGCGCGGCGTGGAAGGCTGGGCGGCATGAAGCAGGCGCGGCCTCTTTCGATCATCAACGCGCAGCTGGTCACGCCGCAGGGCGTGGTGGCGGGCGCGCTGCGCTGCATGGATGGCATCATCGCGGGCGTTGGAGCAGGCATTGCCGCGCAGGATGGCGATGACATCGTCAATGCGCGCGGCAAATTGCTCGCCCCCGGCCTGGTCGATCTGGGGGTCTTCGCGGTCGATAAGCCTGCGTTTCACTTCGGCGGGATCACCCGCGCCGCGCTGATGCCCGATCAGTCCCCGCCGCTCGATCTGCCGAGCCGGGTGGGCTACATCGCCAAGAGCGGCAAGCCCGATCTGTGGGTCCACCCCTTTGCGGCGGCGACTCGCGGTCTGGAGGGCCGGGAGCTCGCGGAAATCGCGCTGATGCAGGATGCGGGCGCGCGTGGGATTGCCACCGGGCGGCGCTGGATCGCCGATAGCGGCGTGATGCTGCGCCTGCTGCAATATGCCGCGATGCTTGATCTGGTTGTGGTTGCCCATGCCGAGGATGGCGGGCTGACCGGAGAGGCGGCGGCGACTTCGGGAGAGATCGCCACCCGCTTGGGCCTGCCCGCCGCTCCGGCTGAGGCTGAGGCGCTCGCCATCGCGCGCGATATTGCTCTGGTTGAGTTGGCGGGTGCCCGGCTGCATATCCGGCAGGTGACCACCGCCAAGGGGTTCGCCTTGGTGCGCGAGGCCAAGGCGCGCGGACTGCCGGTGACCTGCGGGATCACGCCTGCGCATTTCATGCTGTCCGATCTAGCCACCGCCGATTTCCGCACCTTCACCCGCCTTTCGCCCCCTTTGCGGGCCGAGGCTGATCGGCAGGCGGCACTGACCGCCATAACTGATGGCACGATTGACGTGATCGCCAGCGGCCATGATCCGCGCGGGCCGGAGGATAAGCGCCTGCCCTTCGCCGATGCCGCGCCAGGGATGGCGGGGGCCGAGACCCTGCTGGCGATGGTGCTGGGTCTGGTGCGCGACGAGGTGATCGACACCCCCCGCGCCTTTGACCTGCTCGCCCGCAATCCCGCGCGCTTGCTCGGCGTGCCCGCAGGGGTGCTGGCCGAGGGTCTGGAGGCTGACCTTGCCCTGATCGATCCGGATGCCCCGTGGATCATCGATCGCCGCAAGATGGAGGCGACTGCTGACAACACCCCGTTTGATCGGCAGGGTACACAAGGGCGGGTGCTAGGGCTGTGGAAGGGCGGGGTGCGGCTCGTCGGCTAGAGCCTCACCCCCCGCGCTGAAGAAATGTCTTCCCTAAACGGAAGCTCCCGGACAGCTTGGGGGCGCTGTCCGGGAGCCAGGGTACTCGTCAAACCTAGGAGAATTACTTGCTGCGCGAAGCCACCTGCACATCGCGCTTCACCGCGCCGGCGGGCGGGCTTGACGCGGCATAGGCAAAGCAGCCGCGACCGGCAGACTTCACCGTACCGCACAGATTCTGCGCGCTCTTCGGGCCGAAGCCATCGGCGGCAACCCGCCAGAAGGTGCGACCATTCACCACCGCTTCGGTGATGACGACCTTGTGATCCTTCAGTTGCGGGAACTTGCTCTTGAGCATGGTCCAGCCACGTTCGGCTTCGATCTTGCTGCTGTAGGAGCCAAGCTGCACGAGGTGCGAGGCGGCGGCCTTGTCGCTGCTGACCGGTGCTGCCACGGCAGCAGGAGCCATGCGGCGCTGCGGCGATGCGGCGGCAACCTGCGGTTCCGCCGAGCGCGGGGCAACGCGCTGCGGGCCAGCCGGAAGCTGTTGCACCATCGGGTTCGAGACAAAGCGGACGCCCGATGAAGGCGCTTCCACCGACTGGATCGCCGGGGCCGGTGCCGAGGCCGGGAAGGCATCAGCAAAGGTGGGGGCGGCATAGGGTTCCAGCGCCGGCACCGGATCGGCTGCGGCGACTTGCACC
>JAKFWB010000509.1 GCA_021732945.1 Porphyrobacter sp. | reverse complement strand
CAAAGGGGCGTCGTACTCTTTGACGACCTCCGCAATGTCGGCAAGGCGATCGAAGTTCGATCGCATCATCACCGCAATGAAGGTCACCGGCACACCCAGCCGCCGACATCGCGCCGCCTGCTCGTGAAGCAGGCGCCAATTGCCGGGGCCGCGCTGCTGATCCTGCTCCGCATCCGTCGGGTAATCGAGCGAGAACTCTACGTCCTTGAACAACTTCACCTGTGCGTCATCGAGAACTTCGATCGAGTGGCCGTTGGAGGTGATGGTGAGCTTGATCGGCTCGCTGCGGAAATACTCAAGGATCGCCGCGAAATCTGGATGCATGCCGTTTTCGCCGGTGCCGAGATTGACAGAGCGCACCGGCAACGCTGCCATCACGGCGCGCACCTGATCGAGCGACAGACGATCGGTTCGCGTCGGATCGCGATAGCAGAAGGAACAAGCCAGATTGCATTCGTTGGTAAGGCCAACGCCAAGCGCGAAGGTTCGCTCGCCAAGAGGGTGCGCCGACGTGCCACTTGTATGCGAGTTGGCATTGGTCATGTCGCTCATCTCCATGTTAGCGTTTCATCTTTATGGAACCTGTCATCAGCGTGTCGCGATGTATCTATCAACACCGGTTCAGCCGGACCAGCAACCGGAGCTCTGGGACGATCACGTTACGGTGTACGAGGCGGTGTTCGAACCGCTGACCAGCGCTTTCGCACGTCGTGCGCTTGATCGCCTCAGGCTCATGCCGGCCAACCGCTTGCTGGACGTTGCCGCCGGAAGCGGTGGCGCCGCTCTTTTGGCCGCGCGCTTCGGTGTTGACGTGTTGGCGGTCGATGCCTCGCCCAGGATGGTTTCACGGATTCTTGAACGTGCGGCCGAGGCTAGGATCGGCGAGCGCCTTCGTGCCAAAGTCATGGACGGAACGGCTCTCGCACTGCCCGACGCAAGCGTTGACAGCGCGATCTCAACGTTTGGCGTCGTCCTGTTTCCTGACGCGGCGGCGGGCATGCGCGAGATCGCGCGGGTGTTGAAACCGGGAGGACGGGTCGCCGTCGTGACCTGGACGGAACCTGAGCAATACGAGATTGCCACCCGACTGATCGGCGCCATCGCCGCGGTGCGCGGCCCACAACTGCCACCTCCGACCATACCGGCACAACTCCGGTTTCGAGAAGAAAGCGCGTTTCGCGCATTGTTTGGCACGGCCAATCTGAATGTCGAAGAGATCGTCCGCGCCGAAGAATGCCTGCAAGCACCGTCGGCGCGCTGGCTTGCACGACACGTCGAGTTCGCGCCAGGGATGGCCGCCTGGCTGAGCTCGCTCGGCAACGATCGAGAACCTATTCTGGAGGCGTTCGTCTCGGCATTGGAGCGCGATCAAGGTGTCGGCGAGATCAGCTTGTCGGCGGTCGCCTTCATTGGCATCGGTACGCGGGCTGGTTCCGCCTGCTCGCGGATCAAAGCAAGCCGTGATTAATCCATCACGACGAATTGAGTTTTGCGGACTTTGCATGTGGCTATTGATGCGTCGGCTCCAATTTGAGTGTTAGGGTCCGATGAAGCGAATTTTCACAGCTACCGTTCTGTTGATCTGGTTGCTGGCCGGCGCGGCGCTTGCGCAGAACAAACCGACCCTCGTCTTCACTGCCATTCCCGATCAAGACGAGACGCGTCTCGTCCAGCGCTTCACCAAGATGGCTGGGTATTTGGAGGCCAAGCTTGGCGTTCCGGTCGCGTATCTTCCGGTGAAATCTTATCCGGCGGCGGTCACCGCCTTCACCAACGGCCAGGTGCAGCTTGCGTGGTTCGGCGGATTTACTGGCGTACAGGCGCGGCGCCAGGTGCCAGGGTCGGAGGCGATCGCGCAGGGGGTGGAGGACGTCGCGTTCAAGACGTACTTCATCGCCAACGCGAAGACCGGGCTCAAACCCTCACCCCAGTTTCCCATAGAGATCGCTGGCCGGTCTTTTTCCTTTGGCGCGCGAGCGTCCACATCGGGACGGCTGATGCCGGAATACTTCATCCGCGGACAGTTCGCGGGCCGAGCGCCCGATCAGATCTTCGCTCGGGTGGGGTTCTCGGGCGACCACAGCCGCACTATTCAGCTTGTCCAGTCCGGCGCGTTCGAGATTGGCGTGGTCGACTACACGGTGTGGGAGTTCGAGACGAAGCTCGGAAGAGTTGACGCGACGCAAGTATTCGTGCTGTGGGAAACGCCGACTTTTCCTGACTACCAGTGGACGATCCGCGGCGACGTGGAGAAGATTTACGGCACCGGGTTCAAGGAGAGCGTGCGGTCCGCTCTGCTAGCGACCGATGATCCAGCGATCCTTACACCGTTCTCGCGGACAAAGTTCATACCCGCGAAGAACGCCGACTACACGCCAATCGAAGAGATTGGCAAGGCCGCCGGCCTCATCAACTGAGGACGGCACATGGCCGTTCTGGTGGAGCTTCGCAAAGCATCTGCCGGCTATGCCGGCCGCGCGGTATTGCACGACATCGATCTGCGTATCGATGCTGGTGAGCGGATCGCGGTGATGGGACGATCCGGCGCCGGCAAGTCGACCCTGCTGAACCTACTCTACGAACATCTTGCTGATCGTGTCGCGTTGATCCCGCAGGCGGCCGCACTGGTACGGACGCTGTCAGTCTTTCACAACGTTTACATGGGCCGTCTCGATTGTCACCGGACTTGGCACAATTTACGCACGCTGCTGTGGCCGAACCGCCGGGACGTTGTTGACATCGAAAAGGTGCTCGATCTCGTCGGGCTCGCCGACCTGCTTTTCGCTCGCGCCGGTGCCCTGTCTGGGGGACAGCAGCAGCGTACGTCCGTTGCGCGCGCGCTGTACAACGGCCGGCCAGTGATCATCGGCGACGAGCCAGTGTCGGCCTTGGACCGGGTACAGGGTGCCGAAATTCTCCATAAGCTCGGTGCGCGCCACGAGACGCTGATCCTTGCGCTGCACGACATCTCGTTTGCGCTTGCTTACACCGACCGGGTCATTGT
>JAKFWB010000404.1 GCA_021732945.1 Porphyrobacter sp. | reverse complement strand
CGGTTCGTCGACCACCCGCTTCTACGGCATCAACGTCATCAACACCGCCCGGTCACTGGGCTGAGCCTCGCGCAGGAGAAGCAGATATTAGCATTCTTACAGAAGCGCAGGCCAAAGCCATTCTCGACAAGGTCATCGCCTTTTCGACCGCTGATGAAATCAGCGCGCAGATCGGCGGCGGGCTTGCCGGCAATGTCCGCTTTGCCCGCAATGATATCTCGACCTCGGGCATAGTCGACAATGCCGAGCTTGGCGTGCAGGTCGCGTTCGGCAAGCGGGTGGGGACAGCCACCATCAATCAGTTCGACGATGCCTCATTGGAACGCGTGGTGCGCCGGGCCGAAGATCTGGCCAAACTCGCGCCCGAAAATCCCGAATTCATGCCCGCGGTCGGCAAGCAGACATACCGCGCTACCGACACCTACAGCGCCGCCACTGCCGCGCTGACCGCCGAAGCGCGCGCGAAGATTGCCGAGGCATCGATCCTGCCCTGCCGAGACAAGGGGCTGATTGCGGCGGGCTTTCTGGAAGATGGCGCAACCTTCTTTGCCCACGCCAATTCCAACGGCAATTTCGGCTATCAGCAGTCCACCGTCGCCGATTACACCTGCACGGTGCGCACCGAAGATGGGCGCGGATCGGGATGGGTTGCCAGCAACGTCAAGGACGTGGCTGCCTTCGATCCGGCGAAGGACATCCAGATTGCCATGCGCAAGGCTGCCGCATCGGCCGATGCGCAGGCGTTGGAACCCGGCAAGTACACCGTCATCCTCGAACCTGCGGCGGCATCGGGCCTGATCAGCTTCATGATGAACTTCTTCGATGCGCGGTCTGCCGATGAAGGGCGCAGCTTCCTCAGCAAGCAGGGCGGCGGCAACAAGATTGGCGAGCAGATCATGGATCCGCGCGTCACCATCTACACCGATCCTTCGAACCCGGTGGTGCCTACCCTGCCGTGGGACGGCGACGGCCTGCCGCGCGAGCGGACCATGATCATCGATGCGGGCAAGGTCGCCAACCTGCAATATTCGCGGTATTGGGCCGGCAAGCAAGGCAAGCCCGAAGCGGCAGGCTGGGGCAACACGATCATGGAGGGCGGCACCAAGTCGACCTCTGAACTGATTGCGGGCACCGAACGCGGCATCCTGGTGACGCGCACATGGTATATCCGCATGGTCGATCCGCAGACCGTGCTGCTGACCGGGCTGACCCGCGACGGCACCTTCTATATCGAGAACGGCCAGTTGAAATATCCGATCAAGAACTTCCGTTTCAATGAAAGCCCGGTGATCATGCTCAACAACATCGAGGAACTGGGCCGGTCGGTCCGGGTTGAAGATGGCAGCATCATGGTTCCGCCAATGAAGATCCGGGACTTCACCTTCACCTCGCTTTCGGACGCGGTCTGAGGCGCAGGCACGGCGGGAGCGGTGACGTGAGCACAACTGGCATCACCCGCGCCCGCTTTCTCCGCTGGGCCGGGGCAGGGCTTGCCAGCCTTGCGTCGGCCCGCGCACTCGGGGCTCAGCCGCGTGCAGGCGGTGCCGGTTATGATTTCTGGTTCACCCGGCTCAAATACAATTCGGGCAACTGGGATGTCGATCAGCGCATGCCGGCCAACCTGCTGACCTCGCTGATCGATTACACCAGCCTGCGGATCGACCCCAGGGAACACGTCATCGCCCTGAGCGATCCGGCGATGCTGTCTGCCCCGTTCTGCTATATGGCCGGGCACAAGGCGGTCGAATTTTCGGATGCCGAGCGCCGCAATTTTGAACGTTACGTGCGCAATGGCGGGTTTGTGTTTGCGGACGATTGCAACCACGACATCGACGGCCTGTTCGCCAAATCGTTCGAGGGCCAGATGGCGCGCATCTTTGGCGGTGAGGCGCTGAAAAAGCTGCCCAATGATCACCCGCTCTATTCCAGCTTCTTCAAGTTCAAAGGTCCGCCCGCGACCTCATTCGAACTGAATGGCTGGGGGGACGATCTGATCCATGATTACCTCAAGGGCATCACCATCAATGGCCGGCTCGGCGTGCTCTACAGCAACAAGGATTATGGCTGCGAGTGGGATTATGACTGGCGCAACAAGCGCTTTCTCGCCGAGGACAATACCCGCTTCGGGGTCAACATCGTTATGTATGCGCTCAGCAATTGAAGGGTTTTGAACAGGTGGCAGAACCGGCGGCGGCGGATGCGGCAACGATTGAAGAGCTGACCGCCCGGCTCGGCGATCTGAAGCGGGCGATCGCAACAGCGATTGTCGGGCAGAATGATGTCGTCGAACAATTGCTGATCGGGCTGCTGGCGGGCGGTCATTGCCTGCTCGAAGGCGTGCCGGGCCTTGGCAAGACGCTGCTGGTGCGCACCCTGGGCGAAGCGCTGGAGCTGGATTTCCGGCGCGTACAATTCACCCCCGATCTCATGCCGAGCGACATTCTTGGCACCGAGCTGCTGGAGGAAGATCACGGCACCGGCCACCGCAGCTTTCGCTTTCAGAAGGGCCCGGTGTTCACCAACCTGCTGCTCGCCGATGAACTCAACCGCACCCCGCCCAAGACTCAGGCTGCGCTGCTGGAAGCGATGCAGGAAAAGACGGTGAGCTATGGCGGGCAGACCTACCAGCTGCCCAAGCCATTTTTCGTGCTGGCAACGCAGAACCCGCTGGAACAGGCTGGCACCTATCCGCTGCCCGAAGCACAGCTTGACCGCTTTCTGCTGCTGGTGCGCGTCGGCTATCCCACGGAGCGCGAGGAACGCGATATCCTCGCGCTGACGACCGGGCGCGCGGGTGCGCCTGTGCCCTGCGTGATGCGGGCGGATGATGTGCTGGCGTTGCAGGCCCATGTGCGCGACATCTACCTGAGCGATGATCTGCTGGGCTGGATCACCGCTCTGGTGCGCTCCACCAGGCCCGGCGATACCGCAGCGCCTGCCGACGTTGGCAATTATGTCCGCTGGGGCGCAGGGCCGCGCGCCGGGCAGGCGCTGGTGCTGTGTGC
>JAKFWB010000405.1 GCA_021732945.1 Porphyrobacter sp. | reverse complement strand
TATTGCCTATCAGGCCGTCACCGTCTCGCCTTCGGAAATTGAGAACGCGGTGGTCAACATGCTGCGCTTTCACGAGGCGGAAACCGCGATCCTGTTTTGCGCCACGCGCGACAATGTCCGCCACCTTCACGCGACCTTGCAGGAACGCGGGTTTGGTGTGGTCGCGCTGTCGGGAGAACATTCGCAGCAGGAACGCAATCAGGCGCTGCAAGCCCTGCGTGATCGCCGTGCGCGCGTGTGTGTGGCAACGGACGTTGCGGCGCGCGGGATCGATCTGCCTAGCCTCAGCCTCGTCATCCATGTCGAAATTCCGCGCGATGCGGAGACTTTGCAGCACCGCTCAGGCCGCACCGGGCGCGCGGGGAAGAAAGGCATTGCGGTGATCATCGTCCCCTATCCGCGGCGCAAGCGGATCGAATCGATGCTGCACCACGCCAAGATCAAGGCCGAGTGGATCACTGCGCCCGATCGTGATGCGATCATCGCGCAAGACCGCGTCCGCCTGCTCGAAAAGCTGATGCAGCCAATCGACGTCACAGATGGTGATCGCGAACTGGCCGACAAGCTGCTGGCCGAACGCACCCCGCAGGAAATCGCCGCAATGCTGGTGCAGGCCCACCGCGCGACCATGCCCGAGCCCGAAGAACTGCTTGCCCAATCGGTCGAAGCCCAGCGTTCGCAGCATCAGGACAAGCATCGGCCGGGGTTTGAGGACACGGTTTGGTTCAAGATGGAGATCGGCCGCCGCCAGAACGCCGATCCGCGCTGGATCATGCCGCTGATCTGCCGCCGCGGGCATATCACCCGCAACGAAATCGGTGCGATCCGGATCGGGCAGACCGAGACCTATTTCCAGATTCCGCGCGCGATTTCAGGCAAGTTTGCCGAAGCGATCATCGCCACAGCTTCGGATGAGGGCAACGGCGGCTATGTCGCGATGGCCCCATCGGCTGAACCGCCACGCATGGCTGCGCGTGAAAACGCCCGGCGCGGCAAGCCTGCAGGCAAGCCCAACGGGCCTGCTCCGGTTCGCCCATTCAAGCCCAAGCCGCATGATGGCGCGCGGCCCAAACCGCATGCTCCGGGCAAACCGCGCCCCTTTGCCGGCGGCAAGCCCAAGCCCAAAGGGCGCGGCTGACCCGAAGTCGCGACCGTAAAAATGCCATTGTGCTGCGTAGGCTGATAGGGCCATGGCGGTGACGCTATGTCTCGCTTCCACGTTCCTGCTCTCCAGCCACGCGCCAGCTTTCCCCGCTGCGGGAGAGATTGATGATCGCTGACGCCCCCCTATCGCTGCTGGCAGGTTTCGCCGCGCTGGGGGGCGCAGCGATTGGCAGCTTTATTGGCACGGTGTTGGTGCGGCTTCCGGTTGAGCGCTCAATCCTGACCGGGCGTTCGGCCTGCGATAGCTGCGCGGTGCCGATTGCGGCGCGTGATCTGGTGCCCTTGCTGTCATGGCTGGCCCTGCGCGGACGGTGCCGCGCGTGCAGCGCGCCAATCGGCGTGTGGCAACCGGGATGCGAGCTTGCGGGCGCGGTGATCGGGGCGATGGCGGTGCTATTGGCGCCCTTGGGTCTGGCGGTGCCTGCGATGATCTTTGGCTGGCAATTGCTGCTGCTGGCGGTGATCGATGCGCGGCACCTATGGCTGCCGCGAGCGCTGGTGGCGCTGCTGGCGGCAAGCGGCGCGGTATGGCTGGGGTGGCAGTGCTGGCAGACAGGCACGCTCGCCCCGCTGTGGGCCGGGCTTGCGGGCGGAGCGTTGGGCTTTGCCATGTTGTGGAGCGTGGCGCGCGGTTACAAGATGCTGCGTGGACGTGACGGGATGGGTGGCGGCGACCCGCCCATGCTTGCCGCCATTGGTATCTGGGTTGGCCCGATGGTCGTGATCGGCACTGTCATCGGGGCGAGCCTGATCGGGATGGCCGCAGCGCTGTTGGCGCTGCTCGCACGCCGTCCGGTGGCCGCCGATACCGCGCTGCCATTGGGCAGTCTGATGGCGGTGGCCGCTTGGGCGATCTTCCTTGTCGCCGGGCATGGATAGGCGTTGACGAGCCGGCGGGAGAGGTTCAGGTTTCGCCCGATGTCAGCCACCTTGTCTCGCCTGATCTGCGCCGCCGCAATCGCGGCCGGGATCGCTGCGCCCGGCGCGGCCTCGGCGCAGGGTTTGGCCGATTGGAGCAGCGCACCGCGTTATCTACCTCCGGCATTGCTGGGCGAACGCCCCGAATCGGCCGCGGAATGCATTGCGCTGGCGATCTCCTACGAAGCCGGGCTTGAACCGCTGGCCGGGCAGGAAGCGGTGGCGCAGGTGATCCTCAACCGTGTGCGCCATGCGGCCTATCCTGACAGCGCCTGCGGTGTGGTATGGCAGGGGTACCAGCGGCGCACCGGCTGCCAGTTCACCTTCACCTGTGATGGTTCCTTGCGCCGGACCCGCAGCGCCAGCGCGATGGCGGCCGCGCGCGCCGTGGCGGTGCGGGTGCTGGCGGGCGAGAGCATTGACCATGTGCGCGGCGCGACCCACTACCACGCCAATTACGTCGCACCCTACTGGGCCCCAAGCCTGACGCGGGTGCGCCAGATTGCCACCCATGTCTTCTACCGCCAACCGGGCGCCGCCATCAGCAATGATGGCGCGCCGATCATCGTGACGCTGGCAGCGGAGTATCCTGCGCAGACTGTCCCGCCGCCCGCTGCATCGTCGGAGCCCGCAATCCGCAATGGCGAGTTTGCGCCGTGGGGCCTCTCGGTCAGCAGCAACCGTCGCTAGTCTCTTGCCCGCACCACATAGGGGCGGGCAGTATTGCCGGTGAGTTCAACCACAACATTGCGCCGCGCGGCCGATCCGCTTGCGTTGTACGCGCGTACGATGATGCGGATCGGGCGGCCCCTTACCCCGTCATCAACCCGCCCGGTGTCTTCAGGCGCCAGCCCGCCTTCGCGCACCGGCACGCCGTCGACGGTCTCTTCAATCACCCGTTCGGTCATCACCCGCTGCGCCAAGG
>JAKFWB010000006.1 GCA_021732945.1 Porphyrobacter sp. | reverse complement strand
CCAACGTGCTGGGCCTTTGGCTCAATCCGCTGGTCGATGCGGCGACGGCAACAAGCGATTTCGATCTTCGCCAGCTTCGCTCCCGCCCGATGTCGATCTATCTCGGCGTGTCGCCCGATGAACTCGACCGGATTGCGCCGCTCTACAATCTGCTGTTCCAGCAACTCATCGACCTCAATGTGCGCGCGTTGCCAGATGAAAACTCGGCGGTGCCAGTGCTGGTCATTCTCGATGAATTTGCCCGGCTCGGGCGGGCATCGGTCATCGCCAGCGCCTTTTCCTATGTTGCGGGCTATGGGATCAGGCTCTTGCCGGTCATCCAGTCACGTTCACAGTTGCGCGGTGTTTATGGCGAGCATGTTGCCGATGAAATTGTAGCCAATTGCGGGGTCGAAGTTGCGTTCACGCCCAAGGAACTGCGCGTGGCCAACGACCTGTCGGAGCGTATCGGCTATGTCGGACAGGAGAGCGTCACCAAATCGCTGACGATCAACGGGCTGCTCGCCAACCGCTCAAAATCCATATCGGAACAACGGCGCGCGTTGATGCTGCCGCAGGAACTAATGCAGCTTCCACCCGACAAATTGATCCTGCTGCGAGGTGGAATCCCGCCGATCGTAGGACGCAAGATCGCTTATTTCAGCAATCGTTTCTTCAAGGCCCGCGCGTTTCCGCCACCTCCCGTACAGGCAATCCCAAAACCCTCCATTTATGCAGGTCCAGCGCCAGCGTTCCGCGACATGACAGACGACGAGGCCGCCGGAAAATTCACTCGGCCTATGAATCAAGAGGATATTTTCACCAAAGATTGCCCAAGTCAGATGGCCGATATGGTGACCATAAACCACAACGGCGAAGTGACCGGAATACTCGACGAAGGAGACGAATATGCCTGAAGAACAAGAAGGCAGTGGCCCTTCGGGAAGAAGCCGCGATGCAAAACCTAAGCCGGTCACGCCAAAGCCGACACCAGCCAGGCCAAAGCGCAAAGCCGAGACACCAACGCTCACCGATGATCTAACCGGTAAATTCATCCGCGTCGGCAACAAGCTCTACCGGACCTCGGACGATACAAAGCCGATTGTCCGGCTCGAACCCGACCGGCTCAAGACCAGCAACATCGACGCGCTTCCCGATATATTGCGGATCGCCAAGGCCAATGGTTGGACGTCGGTGAGGGTCAATGGCGGCGATACATTCAAAAAAGCAGCCTTCCTCGCTGCTGCCGCACAAGGGCTTACGGTCGAGAACTATTCCCCGTCAAAGGTTGTCGAAGCAGAGGCAGAACGTCTCCGCGCGCGGCTCTCACAACGGGAAGAGCGCCGCGATAAGAAGAAATCCGACACTACGAAGCCCCAAACCGATAATGAGCTGACCAAGCTCACCGCTCTGTCCCAGCGGTTCCTGAACCAGTCCCACGCCGAGAACGCCCGTGATCCCGAACTGCGCCGCGCGCAAAGTCTGGTAGCCCAGACGATCTCAATTGCTCGCGCGAAATACCCGGATGATCCGGGCAAGGCGTCAAAGGAAGTCGAGGCTAGACGCCAGGAGGTTGCCATCCGTATCGCCAAGGGCGACAGGATCGCCGTCATTCAGATAAGGAACCAGCAGGTCCAAAAGGTGCGCGACATAACGCAGGAGCAGGCTTTGCAGCGCGATGGACGATCTCGATAGCATCGAATGCAATGATTTTGACTCTGAGTTTGGTAGGCAATCGAATTGCGACCGTCCATTTATTGCTAAGTCCTGCTACGAAATTGCTCGTGGCGCGAGGGTTTCGATGATCTTGCAGTCGGCAACCGTGCCGTGGCGGCAGGAGCCGATCACGCGGACGAGCTCGGTTCGCATCGCTATCAGGTCCGCAATCTTTTGGTCGATATCCGCAAGATGTGCCCGTGCGATGGTATCGACGGCAGTGCAAGACGTGCTGGCGTCGTCGGACAGCGTGAGCAGTTCGCGCACAGCGTCGATCGGAAACCCAAGGCTGCGGCTGCGGCGGATAAACGCGAGGCGCAGCCTGTCGGTTTCGCCATATTGTCGGCGACCCGATGGGCTCCTCACGGGCTCTCGCAGCAAGCTTTGTTCTTCGTAAAACCGGATGGTTGTGACTTTGGTCCCGGTTGCCTGACCGAGCTGACCGATGCTCAAATTTGAATGTCTATCCACTGAAAATCTCCTGCTGCGACTCACTCGCAAAAAAGTCCTTGCTTCTACAGTTACTGTAGATTGTATGCACGGCCCAAGGAGAAGTTCGACGTGGCAGATAATTGCGAATGCACAGGAGATACTAAGCGCGCTGAGAATGACCCCGGCTATCGGCGTGCGCTCTGGCTGGTAGTGGCGCTCAACCTCGGTTTTGGCGTAATGGAAGTCGGCGGCGGACTTATCGCACAAAGTCAGGCGTTGCTGGCCGACTCGCTCGATTTCATTGGTGATGGCACGATTACGCTAATCGGTCTGTTGGCTCTTGGGTGGGCTGCTACGGCGCGGGCTAAGGTTGCGTTTGCTCAAGGGCTTTTTCTCCTGACCTTGGGAATAGGAGTTATCGGCGTCGCAATATGGCGGGCAATGACAGCAACGGCTCCCGAGGCCGATCTAATGGGAGGAATTGGGCTTGCTGCTCTGGCAATAAACGTCACGGCCGCGCTCATATTGTCGCAATATCGGGAAGGCGATGCCAATGTGCGGGCGGTGTGGCTATTCAGCCGCAACGATGCGCTTGCCAACGTGGCCGTCATTGTCGCTGCCGGGCTGGTGGCTTGGACAGGCAAGGCTTGGCCCGATCTAGCCGTCGCGGCGATCATCGCGGCTTTATTCCTCCATTCAGCCTTCGCTATCCTGCGCAGCGCCCGTACAGAATTGAGAGAATTGCGCCATGCAGCCTAATCGATCTACTGTGCGCCGGACATTCCAGCGAATTCTTTGCTTGATTGCTGCAATGCTGGCGTTTGCCGGAGTGTTGACCTCACCCGCCGCTGCGCAAGTCGCTGCCAATGATGTCCAAATAGTCTG
>JAKFWB010000450.1 GCA_021732945.1 Porphyrobacter sp. | reverse complement strand
ATGGTGATCTTCTGAAAGGCCTTTGCCATGAGTGGACTCCGAGACGGACAATCGAGAGCCGCTCTCTCGATTTCCAATCCGTCACGAACTCCAGCGGAGCCCTCTTACTCTGTCATTAGAGAGCTAATGCCCTCACGAATGCATCACGACGGCAAGACCTCGGAGACGCTAAGGGTCGCGCATGCAGGCCCCGCCTTCCGCCCGAAGGGGTTGGCCTTGGCGCGAAAGGGGCGGCACGCCCCTCCTCAAGAAATCAATGTCAGCCAGCAGGCTGTCACTGTGTCATCTGCGCGAGAGATCGTTACCCGAAGGGTGAAGACGCCTTCGTGAGGCCGCTCGACTAGGCGACCCGAGTAGAGCCCGGTCCGGATTAGCCGGACGCGCCCATATAGAAGCTGCACATTTTACAAAGAATGCAATTTCAGTCCAGAAGCGGGCGTCCCTCCTCGCACAACCACTGTCTTGCGCATATCGCGGTGCCGCTATGTTGCACCGGAGCGGGAATCCCATCAGGCGACCCCTGGCGGGCTCCCCGCGTGGAACACCGGCAATCGCTCGGGATCTGCCGTTTCGAGAGCCGTTCTGCGCGAGGTCCTAGACTAGGCGGCATTGGAGCTCTCAATACCTTGTGGCGGCAAGAGCTCGAAGTTATCGAAGAACATAGATAACTCTCTTTCTTGGTGAGTCAAAGTGATGCACTCTGTTGCAATTCGACTCACAAGCCGCCAAGGTGAACAATAAGAGAACATTTAGCAGGTCTGCCATGAGTGATCGATCAAAAAAGCTCGGCCCCCGCGTCACCGTCAGCGTCACGCCCGGAGACTACGACACGCTTAATGCGCTCGCGGACAAGGATGATGTGTCCGTTTCGTGGGTCATACGGCGCGCAATCCACGAATATCTGCAGCGGCATTATCAGCCGGCGCGGCCACTGCGGCAGCCGGCCTCCGAAAGGCGACCGGTGGCGCCGGAGCGCGCATGACACAAATGAAAATGCCGGGGAAGTTCGATCGCATGCCATACAATCAGCCCAGGCCGCGTAAATCCGCGCCCTCGATGCCGGAAACGTCTCTGAACGCGCTGTATCGACGGCCGCTGGCCGCAAAGCGCACCGGTGCCCTTTATGGGGCCTTTCCGTATCCGACAAAAATTTCGCCCGAGGCGATTGCCCTCTATATCGCCGCCCACACAAAACCCGGCGACACGGTGTTCGACGGATTTGGAGGCAGCGGGACCACTGGCCTCGCCGCATTGCTTTGCGAAAAGCCGACAGCCGAACTGCGCGCCGAAGCGATCCGGTTGGGCCTGAATGTACAATGGGGCGCCCGCAATGCCGTATTGTACGAACTGGGTGCGCTCGGCGCATTTGTGGGGCGGACACTGACCAATCCGCCCGATCCCATCGCCTTCAGGAAGGCCGCCGAAGAGGTGTTGGCCGCCTCCGAGAGCGAAGACGGCTGGATGTACGAGGCGCGTGACCCGTCCGGTGCGAAGGGCTCTATCCGGCATCTGATCTGGAGTGACAACCTGCGCTGCCCCGGCTGCAACCGCGTCGTCGCGTTGTGGGATGCCTGCGTTTCACTCGACCCGGCGGAAATTTCCTCGACCTTTGCTTGCCCGAAATGCCGTCATGAAAGCCCGATGGATGAGGTGCAGCGGGTCACTGTGCAGGAGCGCGACGATGTTCTGGGCGACAACCGCGCCCTGCGCGGACGCACTATGGCTCGTGTGTATGGTGCAACCGGGAAAAAACGCTGGTCGCGTCCGGCCACACCCGCCGACCTGGCCCTCCTGAAAAAGATAGATGCCGAACCGATCCCGTCTTCCGTGCCGCAGGCGCTCATTCCTTGGGGTGACCTCTACCGGAAAGGCTACCATCAGGGGATCACGCACGTTCATCATTTCTACACGCGGCGCAATCTCATCATTTTCGCCCGTATGTGGGATCGCGTGGAATCGTATCGCGGCGCGCTCCGCGAAGGGTTGCGGTTCTGGCTGCTGAGCTACAACGCGGCCCACGGCACGATCATGACGCGCGTCGTGGCAAAATCCGATCAGAAAGACCTGGTCGTCACCAGTGCGCAGCCCGGTGTTCTCTATGTTAGCGGTCTGCCGGTTGAGAAGAATTTCTTTGCCGGATTGCGGCGTAAGCTGACAACGATTTCGCAGGCGTTTGAGATCATTCACGGCAGCAGCGGAAAGGTCGAAGTCGTTCAGGGCTCAAGCTGCAAAGTCGGGCTGCCTTCCGGGAGCATCGACTATGTGTTCACTGACCCGCCCTTTGGGGCCAATATACCGTATGCGGAACTCAGTTTCATAAACGAAGCATGGCTCAAGAGATTCACTGACCGGACGGACGAGGCCATTGTCAGTCCCGACCAAGACAAATCTATCAACGAATACCAGGAGCTGCTTACCCGGTCATTCAGCGAGGCGCGCCGGATATTAAAGCCCTCGGGCAAGGCCACAATGGTCTTCCATTCCGCCTCCGCCGACGTGTGGAATGCGTTGCAACGCGCCTATCAGGATGCCGGTTTCGATGTCGAGTATGCGGGGGTTCTTGACAAGAAGCAGGGCAGCTTCAAGCAAGTCACGACGCAAGGGGCCGTGCGTGGTGATCCCGTGCTTCTGCTGGGGCCGCGCCGCAAGGCCGTGAAGAAGGCCGAGGGGGACGATTGTGTCTGGACGGTTGCCACAGCCCTGCATCGCGCCGCGTCCGCCGCGCATGACCCGGACGAAGTGACCGCACAGAGGCTTTACTCGCGACTCGTGACGCACTTCCTCAGCCGTCACAAGCAAGTGCCGCTCGACGCTGATGTCTTCTACCGCTGGTACGCGGAACAATCGATGCCGGGAGTTTTATGCAGTGTCGGCGACTGACGCTGTCGGCGCGATCAGGTCCTCCGCCCGGTCCTTTGAAGAAAGCCTGCCGCCGGCCCAGCGGAAACGTCTGGGGCAGTTTTTCACCGGCCTGCCGCTAGGGACGCTTCTGGCGCACCTTGCGGTTGATCAGGATTGCCGCACCGTGATCGACCC
>JAKFWB010000251.1 GCA_021732945.1 Porphyrobacter sp. | reverse complement strand
GACACGCCGTCGGACCGCAGCAGCCTTGTCCAGACAATGAAGACGCGGGTCTGTCCCTGGGCGAGGCCGGATTTGTATTCACCCACAAGCCGGCTGCCTGCCGGAATGATGATGCGGCTACCATCGAAGGACCAGACATTCTCGGCCGTGACCGCGCGGACCATGCCGGGCAGATCGCTCTGCACGGCGGTCTCCAGGACGCCGCGGATGGTCGTGCCCTGAGCGATCAGCGCATCGATCCGATCGTTCTTCGTCGCCTTCGCGGTTTCGACGCCGGCGCTGGCCACCGACGCCAGGAAGCGTCGATTGGGGTCGGTTTCCTGATCGACGCCTGCGCGCGCTGCGTTGCCATCAGGCGCAGCGGCCGCGCCGCCGGCATTGCCGCTTGCATCGGTGATGACCTGCGGCGCGCGCAGGCGCTCCCACTTTCGGCGTTCCTCTTCAAGGCGTTGGCGTTCGAGCTCCGCAAGGCGGCGGGCCTCGTCATCATTGGCGATGGCGGGCGGGGGAAAGAGCTCCGGTATCGGTGGCGCCGGCAGCGCCTGCGGCGGGGCGACCGGCGGCGGTGGGATCGATGGCTCGGGCGGCACTGGCGCAGGAGGGATCACGATCGTCCCCTGCCCCGTTTGGGGCCGCGGTGTATCGAGCGAGGGCGCCGGAAACTGCGTCGTCCTGAACTCCTCGGTATCCGGCGCGGTCATGTTCTTCGGACCCTGCCGGAAGGAGGACGAGATCATCCATGCGGCCAGCAGCAGGGCCCCGACCGGAACCCCCATCTTGAGGAGATTGCCGAGCGCGGTCGGCGACCGCGCCACGGCGGTTGCGGCCGCAGCCTCCAGTTCGATCGAGCGGTACTCTTCGGGTCTCGGCATATCCCCTCCCTCAGCGCCTGGGCTGACCGACGCGCTGCGGCGCATAGGGCTCGAGGCCAGTCGGTTCGCGAAGGTTGGTGGTGCGGCGATTGAACAGGCAGGTCGATTCCTGGCCATTGCGCAGGGTCCATTGCGCGGCGACCTTGTCGACGACGACGAACGGCCCCTCGTTGCGGTGATTGACGAGGGCCTCGTTTCGCTCGCCATCGACAGTGTAGATCGCTGGCGTCTCGCCCTCGAACCGGAACCAGGTCTTTGTGCCGTCATCAAAAACCGCCAGCGGCTTGTTCACCGACGAGCCCTTGTACCCATAGTCGCTGTTGGCGTTGGCGATGTTCAGATCCTTGAGATTGGGATTGGCGGCGCGCTCTTTTGCGGCTGCGAGCAGGCGCGCATCGGCCTCGTCATCGGGAAAGCGGAACCGGACGGTGTAGAGCTGGCCTTTGGGCGGGCGCTCGTTGGAGCGCAGCACGAAGGAATAGACGCGCTTGTCGGTGACAATGTTGAGGTTGGACTGCGCGTTCTTCTCGACTGGTTTCAGGAAGATGATGTTGCCCTTGCGGTTGGGCTCGACCTTCCACGCGATCGAGTCGCCGATCGCCAGGGTCTCGATCTTCTCGCTGTCCTGGAAGACGATCATGGTCGAGGTGCCATAGGTCGCATCGATCGCCGTGACGTTGTCGCGGTTGTAGACGATGTCGCGAATGCGCGGATCGGTCCGGCCGGGCGCCGGTACAGCCTCGGACCAGGCCGGCGCCAGCGATGCCGACAACAGCGCTGCGGCCAGGAAGCCGCGCAAGGTCGCGTGAGAAACTCTCATGACCGCGGCGATCCGACCGTCCCGGGCGATGGCGCAGTTTCCTGATCACGGCGATATTCGAGCGCCTGGAAGCCTAGGGTATTGTCGAAGCGGTATTCGTTGCGCATCGGCGACGCGGTGTAGCGGAAGCGCAGCAGCGAGACCCAGTTGCGCGTCGTGATCGAGGTGGCCGACTTTTCATCGGTCGAGAATCGCACGAGCGCGGTGCGATTGTTTGGAAACGTCACCGACTTGATCGCGACCGAGATCACCGTATTGGCGCCGAGCAACCTGACCGGGTTTTGCGGATTGGCTGGCGAATAGATCTCCGTGAGCTCGCGCGCGGCATCGCCCGTCGCCAGCAGCTGCGCCAGATCGAAATTGTCCTTCAACGCCTTGGGGTCATAGGTCTCGCGCGCCTTCACGTAGCGCACGACGTTGAAGGTCGTCACCGCCTCGTCCTGGCTCAAGGGACCCTCGGCGATAGGCCGCTTGACCTCGACAAAGCCGGTCGTCTTGTCGACGACGACCATAAAGGGCTCGTAGGTTTTTAGCGGCACGAGCAGAGCGAGCGTGCCGAGCGAGGCGAGCGCCACGACCGTCATGATCGTGGCGACGATCCAGGCGATCGCGCGCGAGTTGCGGTTGCGGCGGGCGAGATCACGCTCCCAGGTGATGCCATCTGCAAAGTAGCGAGGATCGAGCTTCGCCATTGGTTCGGTGTTGGTCGCGTCGCTCATGAGTTGGCCCTCGTGCTCGGCCGAGCACCATTCTCAGGATTGCTGATCTGCGCGGCCAGGCGCTGGAATTCCGGCGATTGCGACCATTGGTTGGAGCGCAGGCCAACACGAGCGCGCTGCCGAGCCGAGAGCTCCTCGCGACGCGAGAGCGAAGCCGGGTTGAACGGATTGCGGACGGCCGCGCCCTGAGCGTAGGCCGCGCGCGTGGCGCGATAGCCGGTGGCGTTAGCGTAGAAGGCGCCAATGCGCGGCGCACCGATCGGGAAGCCGCCAGCGATCGCTGCAGCGACATTGTTGATCTGGGCGAGCAGCAGGATGCCGATGATGGCGAGCAGCACGACGGGCCCGATCGTCGCCCAGGTTGCATTCCGCGACGCCGCGACGCCGTTCAGCGCATCGACCGATTGCTGGATCAGCGAGACGTAGAAGGCCAGAAACGCATAGACTAGCACCTGCACCACGAAATACTGCACGAGCGCGCTCATCCAGCCGCTGAAAAAGCGGCTGGTGACGCCAAACAGCAGGAGCAGGATGAAGATCGGCGCCAGCGCGAGCAGCAGCCACATGAACAGTTTTGAGAGCACGATCAGGAAGAGCGCGAAGCCGATTAGGACCGCAATCACGAC
>JAKFWB010000331.1 GCA_021732945.1 Porphyrobacter sp. | reverse complement strand
GGATGCTGGCCGCCGCGCCCGCTGCAATGGCGGGCGGCAGGGCGGTGGAGAAGATGAAGCCGCTGGCAAAGCTGCGCACGAAATCGACCAGATTGGCCGAGGCGGCGATGTATCCGCCCATCACGCCTAACGCTTTTCCCAGCGTGCCTTCGATCACGGTGATGCGGTCCATCAGCCCTTCGCGCTCGGCAATCCCGCCGCCGCGCGGGCCGTAGAGGCCGACCGCGTGGACTTCGTCGATATAGCTCATCGCGCCGTGCTTCTCGCAGACGTCGAGGATTTCGGCGATGGGCGCGATGTCGCCGTCCATCGAATAGACGCTTTCGAAGGCGACCAGCTTGGGTACGTCGGGGCCGTACATCGAGAGCATTTCATCGAGGTGTGCGACGTCGTTGTGCTTCCAGACCTTGTAAGGCGCGCGCGAATAGCGGATGCCTTCGATCATCGAAGCATGATTGAGCGCGTCGGAGAACACCACGCAGCCCGGAATTCTGCCTGCCAGCGTGCCGAGGCCAGCCCAGTTCGAGACATAGCCGGAGGTGAACAGCAGCGCGGCTTCCTTGTTGTGGAGGTCAGCCAGTTCGGCTTCCAGTTCCACGTGGTAGTGGTTGGTGCCCGAGATGTTGCGCGTGCCGCCCGCACCCGCGCCGCATTCGTCGAGGCACTCATGCATCGCATCAAGCACCGCCGGGTGCTGGCCCATGCCGAGATAGTCGTTCGAACACCACACGGTAACGGCCTGCGTCTCGCCTTCGACAAAGCGCGTCGCCTGCGGAAACTTGCCGCGATGGCGCTTGATATCGGTGAAGACCCGGTACCGTCCGTCAGCGCGCACCGTGTCGAGCTCGCCGGCGAAATAGGCTTCAAAATCCATGGGTTTTCCCTCTGTTTCCATGATTATGTTCTCAATTATCTGATCGTTGCGCTGCTGATCCGCGCTTCGGTAAGGCCCAGCCCCACAGCATGCCATCGCGGAACGGCAGGGCCAGAAACAGGTGTTCAAGCACCCCGAGCAGGCTCAGCGTGAACAGCAGACTGGCGCCCACCATTGCCGCGCTGCCCACCGGCGCAGCCAGCGCCAGGCCGGAAAACCATGCACTCATCCCGGCAATCCCGGCGATGGATACCGCCAGCAGCACCGTCATGCGGTTGGGGCCGAAATAGGTCTTCAGATAGGCCAGATGCGCAGGCAACATTTCGGAGGTTGAATTGGGAACGCCCACGAACAGGTTGATCTTGGAGATGAGCCGCATCGCGAACATCAGCACAAACACCGTCGCCCCGATCTGGTTGGGCGCGTTCCACGACAGCGAGATCAGCAGCAGCGCAGTCAGCGCCAGCGCAACTTCGTGATGCATCACGGTCGCTGCTGCCTGACGGAAGCGGGGGAGCCCGGTCAGGTCAGCTTCGCTCGGCCCGCGGCGCGGCCCGGCAGAGGCTCCGGTCAGGAAAGACAGTTCGTGCCAGCCCCACACCATCAAGGCACCGACAAAGGCCAGATAGACGGCCCACACCTCGGCCGACAAGGAAGCGATCAGGATGACCACCAGCCCGCCAATCCCCGCGATGCTGCCCACGATCAGACTGCGCGAGAAGGTCGAGCTTTCGCGGTTGTCCGCCCAGGCGATCAGCCCGGTCGCGACGAACCAGATCGCCACCGTCACGATGAACGGCACAATATGGCCGTTCCAGCTTACCACGCGGGCTGAAGCCGGATCGCGGCTGGCAGGGCGTTGGACTTGGCTGGGTGGAGATAGAGCCGCGCGAAGTTCAGCGCCGCGCTCGCCATCCCTGTGGCTCGCATGGCAAAGCCAGTGATCCCGCCGCGTTCCTTGCCATCGGCGATCCGCAGGGCGGCAAGGCGCAGGCCTTCCATCCGGGCGCGGAAGGCCGGGCTGTCGATATCGACTTCAACCGGGAAGACCTGACGGCTGATCTGGTTGCAGATGTTGAACACCTTGTAGTCATATGCGGTCGGATCGATCCCCAGCGCCTTGTGGAATTCGGGCCGGTCATGATCGCGGACATACATCGTCGCGTAGACCGACAGGATGAAGAACCGCACCCACAGTGTGTTCGCGCCGGTCAGCAGCTTGGGATCGGCACGCAGCAGCATCGCGAAAGCCTCACCATGGCGGAACTCGTCATTGCACCATTCTTCGAACCAGTCGAAAATCGGGTGGAACTTGTTCTGCGGGTTGCGCGCGAGATGGCGGTAGATCGCGATATAGCGCGCATAGCCAATCTTTTCCGACAGATAGACTGCGTAAAAAATGAACTTCGGTTTGAAGAAGGTGTATTTCTTGGTCTTGGTCAGATAGCCCAGATCCACCCCGATCCCGGCATCTTTCAGGCTCTCGTTGATGAAGCCGGCATGGCGGCTTTCATCGCGGGCGAGCAGGCGGAACAGCTGCTTCACATCGGGATTCTTGGTGCGCCGGGCGATTTCGGCATAGAGCACGCAGCCCGAAAACTCGCTGGTCATCGAGCTCACGAGGAAATCGGTGAATTCTTTGCGCAGCGGCGGGGCGAGGCCTTCGATCACGCCCTTGAAGCTGTCATTATGCTTGAAATGCAGCTTGTTGGGATCACCCACCATATCGGCGATCAACTGATCCCATTCCCCGCGCACACTGCTGACGTCGATCGCGTCGAGCGCGTCGAAATCGGTGGTGTAGAACCGCGGTGTCAGCATCGTATCCTGCGTCGCCAGCGCCATTGCCTCTTCGCTGGTCATCGGCTTGTAGGCGTTCATTTGATCCTCCCGGCGTTGAAGCTGACTTCGTAGAGTTCGCTGAGATCGAAATAGGCGGCGAGCCGGGTCACGGCGCGGGCGAGCGGCCCGGCGCGGGTGACGGTGGCGGTGCGTTGAAACACCTCGCGGCTGCCGAACGGGATCGCAATCGGTGCTCCGTGCACCTGAACTTTGTCGCCCGGCTCCATCGCGATGTCGGCGGGCAGTTCAACATGGGCATGGAAATGCTCTGAGCTTTGCTCAACCGTGATGGTGCAGGATGAGTCAAATGACCGTGCCATTA
>JAKFWB010000329.1 GCA_021732945.1 Porphyrobacter sp. | reverse complement strand
GCTGACCAGCCCCACGATCGAGGTTGAAGCGCAGGCGATTGCGTTGCTTGTTCGCGAGGCGCTGGAACAGCCCGAGCAGCGAATTGCTGTCGTCACCGCTGATCGTGGGTTGGCCCGGCGCGTTGCGCAGCATCTGGCGCGCTGGAATATAACCGCAGACGATTCTGCCGGTCGGCCGCTGGCGTTGACCCCGGCGGGGCGGCTGCTGGGGCTGCTTGCTGAAATCGCCGCGCATGGCCCCGATCCCGGCAATCTCGTGGCCGCCTTCGGCCATCCGCTGGTGCGCGGACAGGATGGCGAGGCGCGCCGTGCGTGGCTGACAGGTTTGAGAGCGTTCGATCGGCAATTGCGCGGTCCGGCGCTTGCACCCGGCCTCGATCCGCTCCGCAAGGCTGCTGAAAAAGCAGGCGTTGCCGATTGGTGGGCCGAGGCTGAGATGCTGATCGAACCCCTCGGCACCTGGTCGGCGACGATCCCGCTTGCCACGGCCTTGCGCACGCTTGCCGACGTTGCCGAAGCCTTCGCCGGGATGATGGCGTGGGAGCGTGAGGATGGGCGCGCGCTGGGCACTATGATCGAAGACTTGCACAGTCAGGCGCTGGCGCTGGGCACCGTGATCGAAAGCGCCGATATCGCGGGCGTTTTGCGCGATGTGATGGACGATGTGGCGGTGCGTCCGGGATATGGCGGCCACCCGCGTGTCAGCATCTACGGCTTGCTTGAAGCACGCATGGGGCGGGCCGATCTGGTGATCTGTGGCGGGCTGAATGAAGGCAGCTGGCCGCAGTCGCCCGCCGCCGACCCGCTGCTCGCCCCTGCGATCCTGCGCGCGCTCGGCATTCCCGGGGCCGAGTTCCGCATCGGCCTTTCGGCGCACGATCTTGCCGGCGCACTCGGCGCGCCGACGGTGGTGCTGAGCCGCGCCTTGCGCAACGCCGAAGGGCCGACGCTGCCTTCGCGTTTCTGGCTCAGGGTCGAGGCACTGCTGGGTCAGGATCTTGCCAGGGAGCACAGCGAAACCGCAATCCCCGCGCTCTTGCCACACCTTGATCGCGCGCGGCCCATGGCCGATCCCTATCCGCGCCCGGCACCTGACCCAGCGCCGCATTTGCGCGATGTGACGATCAAGGTCACCGCGCTCGACCGATTGCTTGGCGATCCCTATCAATTCTACGCGCAAACGATCCTTGATCTGAAGACGTTGCAGCCACTCGCGGCTGATCCGTTCAGTGATCCGGCGCTGCGCGGCACCTTGGTGCATGATATCCTCGATAAGTGGCACCTTGCGCGCAAGGCTGATCCAGCGCTGCCAATCGTTCCCTTTGCGGCAGCGCAGTTCGCGGCGGCGCGGGTGCACCCGCTGTTCCGCGCGCTGTGGCAGCCGCGCCTTATCGCCGCGCTTGAACGGTTCGAGGGGTGGATCGCAGACCATGCCGCCGAAGGCCGCACTGTCGTGGCGAGCGAGATTTCTGGCAGCATGGTGGTGGACGGGGTCAAGGTCATGGGCCGCGCTGACCGGATTGACCGGCTGGCCGACGGCAGCCTTGCGATCATCGACTACAAGACCGGCAAGGTGCCGACCAAACGCGAGGTTGAGGCGGGCTATGCGCTGCAATTGGGTCTGCTGGGGCTGATCGCGCAAGCCGGTGGCTTTACCAGCGAAGGGGTGCCCGCCAGCGATGCGAGCGGGTTCGAATATTGGTCGTTCGGCAAGAAGGATGATGGCTTCGGCAAGTGCGAAGTGCCGATCAAGGTGGGGAGAGCCAAGACTGGCCTCTTGCCCGAGGATTTCCTGCCTCACCACGAAGACAAGCTCGCCGAAGCGATCCGCCGTTTCATCAAGGGCACTGACCCCTTCACAGCGCGCGAAAACCCCGATTACAAGGGCTACACCGATTACGACCAGCTGATGCGGCTGGAGGAATGGATCGTCCGCGCGGGTGACAAGGACGCCAGCGCATGAGCGGCGGGAACGGCCTCGTTTTCCCTTTGCAGGACAACCAGCTCAAGGCGGCTGAGCCTGAGGACAATGTCTGGCTGTCAGCATCGGCAGGGACGGGCAAGACACAGGTGCTGTCAGCGCGCGTGCTGCGATTGTTGCTGCGCGAGGATGTCGCGCCGTCGCAGATCTTGTCCCTGACCTTCACCAAGGCGGGTGCGGCGGAGATGGCGAACCGCATCAACGCGGTGCTGGCGCGCTGGGTGCGGCTGCCCGACACCAAGTTGTTTGAGGAACTTGGCTATTTGGGCGCGCCCAACACAATCGCAGTTCGCGAACGCGCGCGCGGGCTGTTTGCGAGCGTGCTCGACTGCCCCGGCGGGGGGCTGCGGATCGACACCATCCACGCCTTTGCGCAATTCCTGATCGGCAATTTCCCCGAGGAAGCCGGGCTTGCCCCCGGCACGCGGTTGCTGGATGACCGCAGCCGCGAATTGCTGAGCCGCGAGGTGCTCACCGATCTGATCGAGGAGGCTGAGGCCGCGCATGATGTGCGGGTGCTGGACGGCATCGAGCAGTTCACGTTGCGCAAGGACCCGGCGGCCTTGCACAAATGGCTGATGCGCGCCGCCGATGCGCAGGACCTGTGGCAAGGGCAGGCCGGCTGGCAATCGCCCATGGCCGCGCGGGTGCGCCAGACGCTCGGGATGCCCGCTGATGCGGATGAGGCGTGGGCGGCTGCGCCGTTGCATCCTGACCTGTTTCCCGATGGTGCGCTGGCATTGATGCTCCCCGCGCTGGATGGCTGGAAGGCCAAGACCGGGGCGGAAACGGCGGCTTTCATCCGGCATTGGCTGACGCTTGATTTGCCCGCCCGCGTCGATGCGGCGGCTGGCTTCTATTCTACGGTCCTCAAGAAAGATGGTGAGCCGCGCAAGATGGACGGGGCGGCCAAGATCAATCCCGATCTTCCAGCAAGACAGAAAGCGATTGCCGAGGCGCTGGCGGTGTTCGAAGAACGCCGCTCGCTCCTCGCTACCGCCGAAATCCTCACCTCCGCACTCGAAATCGGGCGAGCCTTCGCTGTTCGGTGGGAAGCCCG
>JAKFWB010000167.1 GCA_021732945.1 Porphyrobacter sp. | reverse complement strand
GCTTTTGTGCTTTTACGTTCTAATCGGCACGCGCCGTCTTTGGGCGCGCCCCGCCACGATCCCGCTGCTCATCGTCGCGAGCCTGCTTGTGCTGCCGGAGGCAATCGGCAGTACCTCGGCGCTTACGAATCTTATGCGGTTCGTCGGCCACGATATCGTTCCCGCGCCACTGCGGAACGCCGATCTTCTTGCCATAACCACGTGGGCGAGCCTCGTCACGTGGCTGTGGCCCATCATCATCAATCAGGCAGTTCCCGGCGTCATTCAGACGCTCGTCTTGTCACAGATCGCAGTGGTGGCGATGGGGCTTATCGCGCTGCTGTCGTTTCCGTTCATCTGCACTCGCTTCGCTGGTCGCGTGGGCCAGCCGCTCGGGCGCGTGGTGCTGGTCGTTGTGCGCTCGACACCCGAATACATGCTGGTCTACGTGCTGCTGCAGCTGCTAGGACCGTCGATGCTGCCGGCGATCATCGCCTTGTCCGTTCATAATGGCGGCATCGTAGGCTATCTATTGGGCCGTCAGGCAGACGCGCTCAGCTACCGGCCGGACGCGCCGAAGGGTCTGAACCTCTACTTCTACGAAGCTGTACCGCGTCTTTACGGTCAGTTCCTGGCCTATGCGCTGTACCGCTGGGAGATCATTCTGCGCGAAAGCGCCATTTTCGGCATATTGGGGGTTATGACGCTCGGCTTTTATGTCGACGCCGCAATTTCAGAAATCCGGTTCGATGTGGCCATGATCCTGATCGTCGTCACGGCCTTGCTGTCGATGGCGGTTGATGCTTTGTCGCGTGACCTGCGGCGCCGGCTGCGCATTGACACCATGCCTACGCGGCTGTCCGAGGTGCCAGGTGGGACGCCGGCTGGACTCACGGCTGATGGCCGGAGGTTGGTATTAAAAGCATGAAGCAACCGATCATAAAGGACGTGGTGCTGGTAGGCGCCGGCCATGCGCATATCGCTGTGATGCGGATGTTTGGCATGACGCCGCTGCCTGGCGTGCGGCTGACAATCATCAGCCGCGAGGTGCACACGCCCTATTCCGGTATGCTGCCGGGCCTCGTGGCCGGCCTGTACACTTTCGACGACGCGCACATCGACACCGGGCCACTGGCGCGGTTTGCAGGCGCGCGGCTCTACCAGGACGAGGTTGTCGGCCTCGATCTCGATAGTCGAAGGGTGATCTGTCGCCACCGGCCGCCGGTGTCCTATGATCTGCTGTCGCTCAACATCGGCGCAACCCCCGACACCGACCGCATACCCGGCGCAGCTGAGCATGCCATAGCGGTGAAGCCGATTGATGGCTTTCTCCGCAAGTTTGAGACACTTCGAGCTCGCGTGCTCGCACGTCGAGGGCGCGCGCGGATCGCTCTCGTCGGCGCTGGTGCCGGCGGCGTCGAATTGCTACTATCAATCGAACGTCGACTGCGACAAGACGTATCGGCCGCGGGATTCGCCACATCGGACCTGTCGTTCGTCCTGGTGTCTGATGTTCCCGATATCCTGCCTTCTTTTCCCGCCGGCTTCCGCGCACGCTTTCGGAGCATTCTGGCCACACGCGGCATCGAAGTGATCACTCAGGCGCCGGTTGTCCGAGTCCAAGCTGGTCGACTTGTGCTGGAGAACCATGCCCCGGTCGAGGCCGATGACATCTTGTGGACAACCCAGGCTGCACCGGCGCGCTGGCTCGCCGGCAACGGCCTGCCGTGCGATGAGCGCGGCTTCCTTACGGTCGACGACACGTTGCGAGTGGTCGGTCATGAGGAAATCTTCGCAGCCGGCGATACTATTGCGTTCACGGCGCGCAAGCTGCCCAAATCCGGCGTCTATGCAGTGCGAGCGGGTCCAGTGCTCGCCGACAACATCCGCCGTACGCTGATTGGGCAGAAGCCGCGGCGGTTCCGAGCGCAACGCGATGCCCTCTACCTAGTGTCAACGGGCGAGCGCTACGCCCTCGGCACACGAAACGGTCTCGTCTGCGAAGGTCCTTGGGTGTGGCGCTGGAAGGACTGGATCGACCGCCGGTTTATGACCAAATTCAACGCCCTGCCCGAGATGATGCGGACGGCGAACACGGTCTCGTCGCCGCTTGCCGACAAGCAGGCACTTAGGGACATCTCTGCCATCGCCATGCGCTGCGGCGGCTGTGGCGCCAAGGTCGGCGCAACCGTACTGGGACGCGCACTCGGTGCTATCGAGCCGGCGCCGCGCGCGGACGTTGTCGTCGGCCTGGACGCCCCGGACGACGCCGCCCTAGTCGATACCGGCGGCGAGCGCCTGTCAGCGCAGACGGTCGACTACTTCCGCGCCCTCGTCGACGATCCTTATAAGTTCGGGAAAATTGCCGCCAATCATGCGCTGGGCGACATCTACGCAATGGGCGGCGAGCCGCAATCGGCGCTCGCCATCGCCACAATACCCTACGGGCTTGAAGCCAAGGTCGAGGCCGATCTCTCAGCCATGATGATCGGCGCGAACGAGGTGCTGCGCGAAGCCAACTGCGCTCTGGTCGGTGGCCATACCAGCGAGGGTGCGGAGCTGGCGCTGGGTTTTGCCGTTAACGGTCTGATTGCGCGAGGCGCCGCCTTGCGCAAAGGCGGCCTGCGCCCGGGTGACGCCTTGATCGTCACCAAACCGATCGGGACAGGCACGTTGCTGGCGGCCGACATGCGCGGCAAAGCCAAGGCGCGCTGGGTGATGGCGGCGGTAGAGCACATGATCCGCTCGAATCGCATTGCGGCGATGATCTTGCGCCAGCACGGCGCTCGGGCCGCCACCGACGTTACCGGCTTCGGTCTTCTCGGTCATCTCGTGGAGATGGTGCGTGCTTCGGATGTGGATGTGACAGTTGCCATCGACCGCGTGCCCTTGCTGGCCGGTGCCAGTGAGACGGTCGCGCTTGGCATCTTCTCGTCTCTGCAGCCGCAGAACGTTCGTTTACGCCGGGCGATCCGCAATCTTGACGCTGCTGGACAGCATCCGCTTTACCCGCTTCTGTTCGATCCGCAAACTGCCGGCGGTCTGCTGGCCGCCGTGCCACATAGC
>JAKFWB010000318.1 GCA_021732945.1 Porphyrobacter sp. | reverse complement strand
GTTCGTTGAGAAACTCCGCTCCATCCCCACGCCCAAGGAGCCGGTTGTGGTGTTCTGCACTTCGAATGGCGAGGCCAAGGATATTCATGATGGCATCGCGGCAGGCGCGGATGATTACATCGTCAAGCCGTTCGATGAAGCCGCGCTGAAGGCGAAGCTGGAGAAGCTGGGGCGGGGTTGATTTCGCCGAGGCCGCTCTCTGATCAAGGACGTCGAGGCGCTGCGCAATGACCAATCGGCAGTCTTCCCATATGGCGGCGGCGTCATGAAGATGTGCTTCTGATAGAGAGACAGTGCAACCTCCAAGCGGAATGAAACCCACGAAAGCAACGGCTGCAATCGAATCCGCAAAACTCTTGCAAGTCAGTCCTTAAAATCCCCGCTCCGCTGCCGTCCTTGGCCTTGATGCAAGCACCAATAGCTGCAGCTGGGAGCATACTTGTGGCAAGCAAGGCTATAAAGGTTGAGCAGGACTGCCCGCATTTCGCGCCGTCACCGGTCGATCATCGGCTGGAATTCGCGCTCAAGGCCGCGAACATGTATATCTGGGAACGCGATCTGGGCTCACGCCGGGTCGATCGCTTTGGCGATCCCGCGTCGATTTTGGGGCTATCGGGCGACGATATCGACGAATTTCTGGCACATGTACACCCGGAAGACCGCGGGGGGGTGGCGAAGTCGATTGATGAGGTGTTCGAAAGCTGCCAACCTTATGAGCTCGAATTCCGCATGACCCGCCCTGACGGAAAACAGATATGGGTCCGCGATTTCGGCAGGCGGATCGCGACGCCAAGCGGCGAGCGGTTTCTTGGCATCTGTATGGACATCACCGCCGATGTCGAAGCGCGACAGGCAATCGCGCACCTTGCCCTGCATGACGGGCTGACCGGACTGGCCAATCGCATGCTGCTGCGGCAGCGGCTCGACGGGCTGACGCGGTGCGACAGTGTGGACGAGCGCAGGCTGGCAGTTATTGCTTTTGATCTGGACGGGTTCAAGCGCATCAACGACACATTGGGCCATCAGGGTGGCGATACGGCGCTGGTCGAATTCGCGGCCATATTGAAGTCGGTATTTGGCGACGCCCATGTAATCAGTCGAACCGGTGGCGACGAGTTCACCGCATTGTGCCTCGACCGCGAAACGCCGGCGATCATGGCGCTGTGCGAGATGCTGAAAGAGCGGCTGTCCAGGCCCATCTCGCTCCATGGGCAGGATGTGTTTGTCGGGGTCAGTATTGGTGTAGCCGTGCGCGGAACGGACGGTCACGATACAGAATCGCTCCTCCATTGCGCCGACCTTGCGCTCTACCAGGCCAAGGCAGCGCGTGACGGCGCCATCTGTTTCTATCAGGCTGGCATGGGAGCCCGGGCGCAGCGGCGCAGGCGGCTTGAACACGACTTGCGCAGCGCGTTGGAGCGAAACCAGTTGAGCCTGCAATACCAACCACTGATTTCAGGCGCCACGGGTCGCACAACTGGCGTTGAGGCGCTGATGCGCTGGCGGCATCCGGAGCTTGGGGCAATTGACCCTGGTGAGTTCATCGAGATTGCCGAGACCACCGGGATGATCGTACCGCTGGGCAACTGGGCTCTGCGCACGGCGTGCGCAGCTGCAACACAGTGGCCAAGCCTATACACTGCCGTCAATGTTTCGGCGGCGCAATTCCGGCACCCCGATTTTGCTGCCGTTCTGGCGAACTGCGTGGCGTGGAGCGGGATCAATCCTGCCCGGCTTGAACTCGAAGTGACCGAATCCATCCTACTGACCGATGTGGAGCACACCCGCGAGACCTTTCGCCGGATCAAGGAAATTGGCGTGTCGATCGCAATGGATGATTTCGGAACGGGCTATTCCAGTCTGAGCTATATGTCGTCCTTCGCCTTCGATAAGATCAAGATCGACGGCGCCTTCATAGGTCAGCTTGGTCAGTCGCCCGAAGCCGCCGCAGTGGTCACTGCCGTCCTGGCACTGGGGCGCACGCTGGGTATTGTGACGACCGCCGAATGTGTCGAGACCGCCAGTCAGCTGGAGTTTCTGAGCGCGAACGGGTGCAATCAACTGCAAGGATTCCTGTTCAGCCCGGCGGTCTCCGAAGACGCGATCATGGTCCGCGTCGCGAACGAAGGCCGTGCGCCGCACGAGCCATGACTCAATACCTGCACGACTTTGGCAGATGTGCATTTTGACATTTTCCCGAGCCGCTTTTGGTGGTTTGCAGGATGCCGGCTTGCGGGGGCGGCAGTGTTCTGCACCGTGAACGGCGAAGCCAAGGATAGGCGCGATGGGATTGCGGCTGGGGCGGATGACTACATCGTCAAGCCGTTAGATGAGGCGGCCCTGCGCGCGAAGCTGGAGAAGCTGGGGCGGGCGTAACGCCTTGATCCTTGCCCCAACTTTTGCCGGGGGCTAGCGCAACTCCAACGCAATTATCGTTGAGGTGAGCTTGGTTCAGGGTTCGACAGCACGCTATCTCTGGCTCCTTGGCCTCGCACTTGGCGCAACCTACTGGTTCGGCGCGGCAGCTCGGTCAGGGCTCGGCTTTGCGTTTCTTGCTGACCTGCCGAGCGCGCTTGTCGTCAGCTGGAAGTGTGCGGCGACCGGAGCGCTGGCCTTGAGCACATTTCTGGCGACGCGCGGGACCAGGCTGCAGCGCCTCGCGGTTACCTTCATCTTGATCTGGTTTGCCGATCTGATGCACGCCTTGGGACAGGCGATTGCCTCGGGCGTGGTGTTTACCGCCGCACATCTGGTCGCGGCGAGTGCCGTTGCGCAGTTTGATCCGCGCCAGCAGGCCAGGGGCCCCGCGTTGGTGCTGGCGGGCGTTGTGCTGGCGCTGGCGCTGGCGAGCCTTGTGTCAGTGTGGCAGCTCGGCGGATCGTCGCTGTTCGCGATCTTCCCGCTGGTCTCGGCCATCGCCACCGCGCTTGCGGCGCGCAGCGCCCTGCCGGTGGCGCTGGTGGCGCTAGGTTACGGCATCTACTTCCTGTCCGATGCGATTGTGGTAGTGGCGGTGGCCTCTCCAGTGGGAGCCACGCCGTGGGGC
>JAKFWB010000380.1 GCA_021732945.1 Porphyrobacter sp. | reverse complement strand
AATTCGGGGTTGGAGACGACTGCAAACCGGTGGCCGGTTCCGGTTTCACGGATGATCCGCTCCACCTCGTCGCCGGTGCCGACCGGCACGGTGGACTTGGTGACCACGACCGCATCGCCCGCCAGATGCTCGCCCACTTCGCGTGCGACTTCGTAGACGAAGGTCAGGTCCGCATGGCCATCGCCCCGGCGACTGGGGGTGCCGACCGCGATGAAGATCGCAGCCGCGCCCTTGATCCCTTCCGCGAGCGAGGTGGTGAAGCTGAGGCGGCCCGACTTCACATTGCCGTCGACCAAAGCCTCCAGCCCCGGCTCGTAGATCGGCATGACCCCGGCGTGCAGCCGGTCAATCTTGCTCTGATCCTTGTCGATGCAGACCACATCATGCCCGAAATCGGCGAAACATGCCCCCGACACAAGCCCGACATAGCCCGAACCCACCATCGCAATCTTCATGGAAACCTGCCCTTGACCGAAATCTGCCTGTTGCCCGCGCGGCGTCCAGCGCGACTAGCGTTCCCGCTCGCCCTGACAGACTTCCACCGGCCCGCCTTTGCTGGCGCAGGCTTGCAAAATCCGTCGCTGATCGCCTTCAAGCACCAGCGCTGTAAGCACACCGGAACGGAACGCGCCAGTATCAATCCCGATGCGGTTGCCGCAATCCATCACCCGGTCGAAGATGGTGTGTCCGTGCACCACCACCTTTTCCAGCGGACCATCGTGATTGAGAAAGCGGTCGCGGATCCAGCGCAGATCGCTGCGCTTCTGATCGGCCAGCGGGCGTTCGGGATCGATCCCGGCGTGGACGAAGGCATAATCGCCCGCGATGATCATCGCTTCGAAGCCATCGACATAATCGCGCACCGCTTGCGGCACGAGGCGCGGCAGGCGTTCTAACAGCTCTTCCAGCGTCAGCGTGGCCAGCTGCTTCGAGTATAGACCATAGCTCAAGATGGTCTCGCGCCCGCCGTGCTTGATGAAATGGCGCAAGGCTTCGGGCTGTTCGAAGGCGGCAAGGAACATTTCTTCGTGATTGCCTGCCAGCACGCGGACATTGTGCTGCTGCTGCCATTGCCGGGTGCGTTCGATCACGCCGGCGCTGTCCGGCCCGCGATCGACCAGATCCCCCAGCAGAATGATGCGACATTCGAAGCCGCGCGCGGCCATGATCTCATTGTCAATCTCGGCGATCATCGCCGTGTAGAGATCAAGCCGGCCGTGGATATCGCCGATCACATAGTAGCGCGTGCCCGGCGGCACCATCGGCAGCCGGGACGGTTCGGGTTTCCGGAACAGGTCGCGCAATCTCTGAAACATGGACTCGGTGATTTTCCAGTGGGGCGACCCGGGGCGGGTGACAGGGAAGTCGCTGCGGCATCTCCCATCCCCGCGAGGGATCGCCCCATAACCCTCGCAACGCTGATCGGCAACCAACCCTCTGCCCGGCACGACAAATGGTGCAGGATTATGGTTCAGAGGTTGGAGCGCGGCTTTGCTCAATCGAGCGAGAAGCTGACCGTGGTCACCACGCGGACCTTCTTGTAAGGGCTGTCGGCGTTGCCCCAGCCGCCAGCTTCGCCATCGCGCGCCTCGATCTCGAAATAGCCCTGAGTGGCGTCCTTGATCTTGCCCACGCCGGAATTGGAATCCTCGGCAAATTGCTGGGCTGATGCGCGCGCGTCCTTGGTGGCTTCGGCGACCATTTCGGGTTTGATGTCATTGAGCTTGGTGAAGGTGTAGGCCATGCCCGATCCTTCTTCCAGAAACACCCCGCGCCCCACCAGGTCGAACTGCCGCGCGACCGCCTTTTGCGCGCGCTTGATATCCGTCGTGCGAAGGGCAAGGCGCTGGCGCACGGTGAAGGTGGTCAGCCCTTCATTGGTGAAGCTGGAGACATTGGCCCCGGTCGGCTGGAGCGCTTCGGCCGGAAAGCCAAGTTCTTTGAAGAAGGCTTCGATCGCTTGCGTATCGCGCCGCACCTTGGCCTGAGCTTCTGCCAGATCGGTGGAAGACGCGGAATAGGATATCGTCCAGGTGGCAAGGTCAGCGGTGACATCGCGCTCTGCCAACCCACGCACGGTGACGGCGCGCTCGGCGTCCTTGGCGCGCAGCAATCCGTCGCCGAGCAGGTAGCCACCTGCGATCAATCCGAAGGCGGTGATGGCGGCGGTGCCGAACCATCGGATAGTGGCGGGCTGGCGCAGCACTCCGTTCGTCGTGTTTGCCGGTTGCACTTCCTGATCGATCATACCATTGTCCCCCTGAGTGAGTTTGTGCGACGAGTTGTGCAATATCGTCGATGAACTGAGTTTGAATGAAGGGTGCCATGACCAAGTTTCTCCACACCATGATCCGCGTCACCGATCCCGATGCGACGGTCGATTTCTTCAAGCTGATCGGCTTGCAGGAAGTGCGCCGCTTTGATGTCGAGGCGGGGCGCTTCACATTGATTTTCCTCGCCGCACCGGGACAGGATGGGGTGGCTGAGGTAGAATTGACCTATAACTGGCCCCCCGCCGATGGCAGCGAGGGCGAGCAGTATGATGGCGGACGCAATTTCGGGCACCTCGCCTACCGGGTCGAGAATATTTACGACACGTGTCAGCGGCTGGCCGAAGCGGGCCATATCATCCACCGCCCCCCGCGCGATGGGCACATGGCCTTCGTCAAATCGCCCGACGGAATCTCGATCGAATTGTTGCAGGAAGGCCATCTTGAACCGGCCGAACCATGGGTGAGTTTGCCCAATGTCGGGAGTTGGTAGTTCAAAAATAACCATTCACCATTGAATTAAGGTGGCCGGACCCAAGTAATATGCTACTTTTGCGATTGCATTCATCGAAAAGATCGTTACAATCGAGGGTCATGGCGGAAAAGGGTCGTACCTAATCCTACATTCAAATTGCTGGCTACGGTGACTTGCGCGGCTGCCATGCGAACTGCTGTGGTGCGGCTTGGTGGCTTATGATTGTCGGAAGGGTTTACTATGATAGCGACGCAGTCTCTGTCCTTTGAGCCGGATCAATTTAGGATGCCGCCTCAAAGTAAGCGGCGCTCGTGG
>JAKFWB010000384.1 GCA_021732945.1 Porphyrobacter sp. | reverse complement strand
AAGCTACGCGGTCTTCACTCACAACTCGCTGGAAATCACCGATGGGCTGGAACTGACTGTCGGGGCACGGTATTCGTGGGAAGACAAGTCGGGCGGGTTCACTCATACGTCGACCAACAACACGATCTGCCCGGCTGTGCTGACCGCGATTGGCGCGGGCGGCGTGGCACCGGTCGTGCCAGCGGCCTTGCGTCCAACATTTGTCGGACTGGGTTGTTTAGGCTTCACCGCACCGGCTGATCTGCCACAATCCGCAGCTTTGCCGCTGCCGAGCACCTTCCAGTCGGATTTCAATGACGAGGAACTGATCTACACGGTCAAGCTCGGCTATGAATTCAGCCCCTCGGTGAACGCCTATGGCAGCTTCACTCACGGTTATAAGTCGGGTGGGATCAACCTTGATACCACAGCTGCGGTCCTCGGCGCCAATCCGAGCTTCCTGTCGGAAGAGGTCGATGCCTATGAAGTCGGGCTCAAGGGTCAGACGGCCAATGGCGCGCTGACGGTCAATATCGCGGCGTTCTATGAAGAGTTCACCAACTTCCAGGTGCTCGAATTCACCGGGACCGCGTTTGCGACCTTCAATGTGCCGGTGGCTGAAACCCAGGGGATCGAGATCGAAAGCCTGCTGCGCGCTACTGATGAACTCACCTTCAACCTTGGTGCGACACTGCTCGATGCCAGCTATCCCGATGACTGCAATGGCACGCAGACATCGGTGCAGGTGGTGGCGCTGTGCGGCAATGATCTGACCAACGCGGCCAATATCGTCGCTGTGGTCGGTGGGCTGTGGGAAAAACCGATCAATGATTCGACGGAATTTTTCCTGTCAGGGCAGGTTCGTCTGGAAGGGGATCAGCGCACCTCGACCCAGGCGATCGTGCTGCCGACCGTGGCGGCCGGTTCGACCCTGGCGCAAGTGCAAGCTGCGGTTGATGCCGCCCCGCCAATCGTGGCAGACATTCAAGACGGCAAGGCCTTCGTGAACCTGCGCGCTGGCTTGAAGTTTGCCAATGGTGCCTATGCGATCGAGGGCTGGGTGACGAACCTGACCGATGAAGTGGTGCGCGGGGTGACCTTCAGCACGACCTTGCGCGGGAGCGGCATTGCCAACTCGCGTTCGGCCTTCACTCTGCCGCCGCGCCAATATGGTGTGACACTGCGCGCCAAGTTCTGAGGCGTGTGATTAGATAGCTCCATCCCGATGGAGCAAAGAAAAAGGGGCGGCCCGCGTTATGCGAGCCGCCCCTTTTTGATTCCCACTTCCTGATCTCGCTCATGCTGAGCCTGTCGAAGCATCGGCACCATGGCCCTTCGACAGGCTCAGGGCGAGCGGGGGTGGGTTACATGCTCCTCGCGATCAGCATCTTCATGATCTCGTTCGACCCGCCGTAGATCCGCGCGATGCGGGTGTCGCGGTACATGCGGGCGATGGCGTAATCATTGATGTAACCCGCGCCGCCGTGGAATTGCAGGCACTTGTCGACCACCTCGCTTTGCAACTCGGTCACCCAGTATTTCGCCATGCTCGCGGTGGCGACGTCGAGCTTGCCTTCGAGCAGCTTGGCGATGCAATCGTTGACGAACACCCGCGCCGCCGTGCCGCGCGCCTTCAGGTCGGCCAGAGTGAACTGGGTGTTCTGGAAGTCCCAGATCGTCTTGCCGAAGGCCTTGCGGTTCTTGACGTAGTCGACCGTCACATCAAGCGCCTTTTCGATGCCTGCAATCGCGTTCATCGCGATCACGAGGCGCTCCTGCGGCAGCTCGCCCATCAGCTGGTAGAACCCGCGACCTTCCACACCGCCGAGCAGATTGTCGGCGGGAATGAAGACATTGTCGAAGAACAGCTCGGAGGTGTCCTGCGCATCAAGCCCGATCTTGTCGAGCTTCTTGCCGCGCTGGAAGCCTTCGGCGCCGTCGGTTTCGAGCAGCAGCAGCGAAATGCCCTTGGCACCTTCCGCCGGATCGGTCTTGGCGACGACGATGATGAAATCGGCGAGCTGGCCGTTGGAGATCCAGGTCTTGGAGCCGTTGAGGCGGTAGCCGTTGCCGTCCTTCAGCGCGGTGGTCTTGATCGCCTGAAGGTCAGAACCGGCATCAGGCTCGCTCATCGCGATGGCGCTGACGAGGTCGCCGGACACGAGGCGAGGGAGGTATTTCAGCTTCTGTTCTTCGGTGCCGTGGCGCACCAGATAGGGCAGGATGATGGTGTTGTGGAGCGACGCGCCGAAGCCTTCGACGTTGTGTTTGCCCTGCTGGTCGATCACCACCATGTCATGGCGGAAATCGCCGCCGTGGCCGCCATATTCGGTCGGCACCGAAACGCCGAGCAGGCCTGCCGCCCCGGCTTCGCGCCAGAACTCACGCTCAACCTGACCATCTTCGCGCCACTTGTGCACCCGCTTTTCCGGCGCGTGCTGGGCGTAGAACTTGCCGACCGCGTCGGCGAAAATGGCGATTTCTTCTTCTTCCATGAAGGCCGGCTGCGGCACATCGATGACGGGCATTTTGGATCCTCTCTCTCAAACCAAAGAACCGTTCGTGCTGAGCTTGTCGAAGCACTGCCCTTCTTCTGCGCCGTCAGCAAAAGCGAAGTGCAGCCCTTCGACAGGCTCAGGGCGAACGGAGAATTTTGCTATTTCCCAGTCCAGTTGGGCTTGCGCTTTTCGGCAAAGGCGGCGGCGCCTTCGCGCGCATCTTGGCTGACGAACACCGGGCCGATCAGCTTGCCCTGATTGGCGTAGCGATCGTCCATCGCCCAGCCGCGCGATTGCTTCATCACCGCCTTGGACACCTTGACCGCGAGCGGGCCGTTGGCCGCGATCTTGGCGGCGAGCGCTTTGGCCGCGTCGAGCGCCGGGCCTTCGGTCACTTCGTTGATCATGCCGAGCTGGTAGGCGCGCTCTGCGCCGATGAAGTCGCCGGTCAGCGCGAGTTCCAGCGAGATGCGTTCGGGGATCTGGTCGGGCAGCATCATCACGCCGACCGCCGCCGCCACAAGCCCGCCATTCCCTTAGGGGATGCAGACACTCGAGTCCTTGTGAGAGACCAAGAGGTAGCA
>JAKFWB010000231.1 GCA_021732945.1 Porphyrobacter sp. | reverse complement strand
CGTGACTGTGCCTGCCGGCGATCTCACGCGCGCGCAGGACGTCGAGAAGGACCCGAACAGCTATCTCGCCGGTCAGTCGGTGGGCGGCACGGAAAGCAGCTGCAAGCCGCTGCCACCCAATGGCACCACCGATTATTACGAGGCGACCTGCAACAAAGGCGCGAAGCTCGAGGAAACCCCGGCGACCTGCACGGGCAGGATGGACCCGGTAATCGTCGATACATTGCGGTACTTCTACTACGGCGTGCGCGACCAGAACGAGGGCAACGGGTTCGCCCGCAACAGCGTGATGCAGGACAAGGTCAGTGACGGCATTTGCCGGGTCGAGGCGGGGACGCCGCATATCTGCGATGCGCAGATCGAATTGGGGGCGGGCGGCGGCAACGTCGAAGACTATCGTCGCTGGTGCAAGAGCCTGTCCTCAATGCGCACCACCGCGCAGCTTTATTCGTGCTCGGCCGAAATCCCCCAGGCGGAGATCCCGGCGCACCAGAATTACGCGACCGGCACAGTGTATCTCAGGAAGGAAGGTACGCGCGAGATCACGCTAAAGCGCAACGAGGGAAGCTGTCCGGCGCTGGTGGCCGACACCGCCTGCACCGCGACGGGACCGGAGGTCTGCACCGAGGGGCCTGAGACGCGGATCATTGACGGTGTGTCGGTCACGGCATCGTGCTGGGCGTGGTCGCGCCCGTTCACCTGCCAGCGCATCACCCAGGCGTCCGATTGCAGCGATCTGGAGAACGGCGGAAAATGCACGTTCCTGCGTGACGAGTGCCTCGACGATCCGCAGGTTGGTGCGTGCCAGGTAACCACGAAGGTCTACAAATGTCCGGTTCCGTCGCCTCCGACGAACGATCCAAAGCAATATATCTGTGGTGACGACGTCTACTGCATCGACGGTGAGTGTGAGCCGGTCGAGCGCGAGGCATCGACCGAGTTCAAGGACGCCGTGGTCGGGCTGCACGCGCTGGGCCAGGCCAATGCCGAATTCGACCCTGATACGCTGACGCTGTTTTCGGGCAAGCGGCAGACCTGCCACAAGCCGGTGTTCGGGCTGGTCAACTGCTGCGCTGGCAAGGCGTCGGGCCTCATCACCACGGCTGCCGGCGCGGCCGCGATCGCGGGCGGGCCGGTGGCGATCGCCGCGCTCGCGACGCCATTCCTCACCATGTTTATGTGCTCGAACGACGAGAAGCTTCTCGACGTGCAGGACCGCATGGGGATGTGCCACAAGCTGGGCGACTATTGCTCGGACAAGGTGCTGGGCATCTGCACATCGAAATCGACGGCCTATTGCTGCTTCGAAAGCAAGCTGTCGCGCATCCTGCAGGAACAGGGACGCCCGCAGATCAACAAGCCGTGGGGCAGCGCCAAGAAGGAAACCTGCAAGGGGTTCACGCTCGACGAATTCTCGCGGCTCGACCTGTCGGTGATGGATTTCACCGAGGTCTATGCCGAGTTCGTCGACGCCGCGAAGCTGCCCGACGAGATCGAAACCTCGCGCCAGATCCAGGAGCGGATCAAGGCCTATTACGACGCGAAGAAGAGCAAATGACCGGCGTGACGCAACTGTCGGACCATCGTCCCTTTCCCGACCTGTCGGTCGCGGAATTTGCGGTCCTGATCGCGCTCCTGCGCGCCGGACCGCACCCGGCCGGGTTCCTTATCCCGACGCTCGACAGCTGGTTCGATACGAAGCTGTGCGTGGCCGATCTCGAACCGACGATCGCGCGGCTGATCCGCGCCAACCTCATCCTGCGCCGGGGCGAGACGCTCTACCCGCGCCGGCACGCCCGCAACCTCATCATCGGGGTGTACGGCAACCTGTTCCGCATCCTCGCAGACGACATGGCGCAGCTCGTGTCGCTTCAGGAGCCGTCGCTCCTCGGGACGCTCAAATCCTACCTCACCCGCCGCGAACAGGAAGATCGCGAAAAGCAGAAACAGAAGGACGACTGACATGCGCAAGGCCCTGACCCTCGCTCTCATCCTCTCGGTCGCGTCGCCCGTGCTGACGCCGGCGACGGCGCAGGACCTGACGCCGCTGCCGGATTCGGTGTCCTCCACCCGCGATGCCGGTGACGACGGCCGCGATGGCGGCCAGGACAGCTATGGCAGCGCGGACGATCTGGGATCGGCCGACCGCGTCGCGGCGCAGACCGGGGACGACTTCTACTGCCGCGAGCGGCGGCTCGGCACCTGGTTCTATTGCGACAAGCCGAAGGCCAGGCCCGCCGAGCAGCGATCGGCGCAGCCCGCGCGGTCCTCGGCCGAGCAGCTTGCGGCGATCTCGAAGCAGCTGGAGGAGCTGAAGGCGCGGGCGATCCTCGAGCCGACGCCCGAGAACATCAGCCATTATATCGCTTTCCAGCGCGAGCAGCTTGATCGTGCCTCCTCTTTCGCGGACATGTGGCAGCGTACGATCTGGCAGAACCCGGACCTCGACTACACGCTCCAGCGCCCGGTCAACCAGCTGGGCAAGCGGACCTGGCTCGATAGCCGTAATGCGGATCGAGAGCGCGTGCTGTCGCGGATCTCGCAGCGGTACGGCGTGTTCTATTTCTACTCGTCGGCCTGTGCTGCGTGCGAAACCTTCGGGCCGATCATGCGCAGTGTGTCGGATCGCTTCGGCCTGACCGTCATGGCAATCTCGCTCGATGGCGGGCCGACCCGCGCCTTCCCGAACTATACGGTCGACACCGGCCAGTACAAGGCGATGGGCATGCGCGGCCAGCAGGTGCCCGCGCTTGTGCTGTTCGACACTGTCACCAAGCAGCCCATGCCGATCGGCTACGGCGTGATGGCGGCCGACGAAGTGATGAACCGCATCTTCACACTGACCAGCGTCAAGCCCGGGAGTGACTTCTGATGGTCCGCTCGATCGTCCGCTTCTGCGCCGCGGTTCTCGCGCAGGCCAGCATGATCCTCGCGATTGGAGGTCTCGTCGCTACGCCGGCGATGGCCGACGTCCAGGGCGAGATGAACAGCTATTTCAACAAGTCGGGCGCGGCCGCGAACGTGACCGGCCCGACCGCTTTCCAGGGTCAGTCGGCGGGCTAT
>JAKFWB010000058.1 GCA_021732945.1 Porphyrobacter sp. | reverse complement strand
GATCATGCGCCGCATCCTGCGCAAGATCGCCGAGAACGACTTCGGTGCGCTGGGGGACACCTCAACCCTCGCCGATCCCTCGCTGGTTTAGCGGCTGATCGAGGGGCGGCAGAACCGCTAATCGTCGATATTGCGGCGAAAGGTCTCGGGCAGGAACACCAGACCTGCCACCACTGTCAGCGCGCAGATCACGATCGGATACCATAGCCCGTAGTAGATATCGCCCGTCGCCGCGACCATCGCGAAGGCGGTGGTCGGCAGGAACCCGCCGAACCAGCCATTGCCGATGTGGTAGGGCAGGCTCATCGCGGTGTAGCGGATACGGGTAGGGAACAGCTCCACCAGCAGCGCGGCAATCGGGCCGTAAACCATCGTCACCAGCAGCACGAGATAGGTGAGGATGGCGATCACGACCGGAGTGTTGATCGCTGCCGGGTCGGCCTTGGCCGGGTAACCCGCTGTGACCAGCGCAGCCTTCACCTCGGCCTGAAACGCGGTGATGGCAGCCTTGCGCGCGTCGCCGCTGACCTTGGCCGGATCGGGGGCGGTGAAGCTGTCTGTCCCGACGATGATCTGCGCCACCGTGCCCGGCCCTGCCTCGACCTTGGTGTAGCTGACACCGCCCTTGGCAAGGAACGACTTGGCGATATCGCAGCTTTTGGCGTCAAAGCTGTTCTTGCCGATCGGATCGAACTGCACCGAACAATCCGCATCATTGGCAATCACGCTAACCGGGGCCGCCGCCTGCGCGCGGGCCAGCGCCGGGTTGGCGGCCTCGGTCAAGGCATGGAACGCCGGGAAATAGCTCACCGCCGCCAATGCGCAGCCGGTAAGGATAATCGGTTTGCGCCCGATCTTGTCCGACAGCCAGCCAAAGACGATAAATAACGGCGTACCAATCGCCAGCGCCACCGCGATCAGGATATTGGCGGTCGCGCCGTCGACGATCAGGACCTTCTCAAGGAAAAACAGCGCGTAGAATTGGCCGGTGTACCACACCACCGCTTGGCCCGCGACCGCGCCAAGCAGCGCGATCAGCGCCCACTTGCCGTTGGCCCAATTGCCGAAAGCCTCGGAAATCGGCGCCTTGGAATTGGTGCCTTCCTCCTTCATCTTCTGGAACACCGGGCTTTCAGCGAGCTGCATCCGGATCCATAGCGACACGCCGAGCAGCAGCACCGAAATCAGGAAGGGCACGCGCCAGCCCCATTCCTTGAACGCCTCTTCGCCGATCATGGTGCGCGTGCCGATCACCACCAGCAGCGCGGCAAACAGGCCCAGCGTCGCGGTGGTCTGGATGAAGCTTGTATAGAGCCCGCGCTTGTTGTTCGGCGCGTGTTCGGCCACGTAAGTTGCCGCCCCGCCATACTCGCCGCCAAGCGCAAGGCCTTGCACCAGTCGCAGCAGCACCAGCGTGATCGGCGCTGCTACCCCGATGCTCGCATAGGACGGCAGCACGCCGACGGTGAAGGTCGCAAAGCCCATCAGGCCCATCGTGACAAGGAAGGTGTATTTGCGCCCCACCAGATCGCCGAGCCGCCCGAACACCAGCGCGCCGAACGGCCGCACTGCAAACCCGGCGGCAAATGCGCCCAATGCAAAGATGAACCCGGTTGTCTCGTTCACACCGGAAAAGAACTGCGCCGAGATAATCGTAGCGAGCAGGCCGTAGAGGTAGAAATCATACCACTCGAACACAGTGCCCAGCGACGAGGCGAGGATAACGCGCTTTTCGGTCGCGCTCGCCGCGTGGTGCTTGGGCAGTAAGTCCGTCGATGTGGCCATGTTTATCTCCCGCCTGCGGCTATCAAGCGGTTTAGGGGGGCACTGGCAAGCGGCCTCACACGTCGGTCGCGCGTTATAGCTGGAAGAAAAAAGCCGCCGGAGCGCGAACTCCGGCGGCTTTTGTGAGCCATTATGGCTAAAGCGATCAGCTTTCGCGCGTGCCCGACAGCGGCATCGCGCCGAACGCGCCTGCATTGACCGAACCGGTCAGCGTGTCGCCGTCGATGGTCGCTTCGCAATCGAGCGTCATCGGCATGGGCACGACCATGTTCATCTTCCAGCTGATGGTGTTGCCGCTGATGGTGCCGCCAGCAATGTCCATCGAGCCAAGGCTGCCGATCAGCGAGCCCGAGAAGGTGTCACCATCGGGAACGACGGTGAGGGTGCCGGACTGGTCGCCCATCGGGCTCTTGACGGTGGTCTTGTAGGTACCTGCAACAGACATAATCCATCTCCTTGGCTAGGTCCGGCCCTTGGGAAGTGACCCGACTCTACGAGCCCGGCTGATTACACTTATGTCAGCGCGCTTCAACCGGATTTGGGCCGAAGCGCGCTGACGATGGCGTTATTCGCCCGCTTCCAGCTCGCGCTGTTCGATCGGCAGGCCGAGCGGTTCGAGCTGCGCGCGGACCACGCTGGCATCGCCGACCACCACCCAGACGAACTTGTCGCCATCAATGCTGGCGCGGGCGATGGCATCGAGGGTCTCGGGGGTTTGCGCGGTGTAGATGCTGGCGAGGGTTTCCTGATAATTGTCAGGCCGCCCGAACAGCGCATTGCCCTGCATCGCCCCGAGCACCGCGGGGGAGGTTTCGAACCGGCCCGGCAGCGATCCGACATCGGAGGCGACATTGCGCTCCAGCTCTTCAGGGGTGACGCCCTTGATGGTCAGGAATTCCTTGGTCTCGCGCAGCATTTCGGCGAGCGAATCCCCGGTGCGATCCGCCTGCACCCCGCCCGAGATGGCATAGACCACCGCATTCTCGCGCGCCTGCGCGCCGCCGCGCACGCCATAGCTCCAGCCCTTGGTCTCACGCAGGTTCATGTTGAGCCGCGCGAGGAAATCGCCGCCCAGCGACTTGTTGGCGCTGCCAAAGGCGACGAAGGCCGGATCGCCCGCATCCAGCGGGGTGATCTGCGCCCCGGTGATGAAGCTCTGCGGCGAATTGGGGCGGTTGACCAGAATGATGCGGTTGCCCTTGGCCGCCATGCTATCAGCAAACTGCTTGGTGCCCTTGGGCGCTGCGGGGGCTTTCCAGTTGCCAAACGCGGCGTTCAGGGCG
>JAKFWB010000060.1 GCA_021732945.1 Porphyrobacter sp. | reverse complement strand
CTCCATAAGGTTGCGTTTTCCTAGCGATGAACTGTAAATCATCACATGACGGAAATGAACCTAATTGCGGTCTTGCTTGACGATGTCAGGATCGCCCACCTCAGACATCAAGCGGGCGACACTCAGACCTCCCGTCGAGACCTCGTAAGGACCGTATTCGCTGCGATCGACGGGATGGCATGGATCTATCGTGAATTCGTGAGAGAGAATATCGGCGCGCTCGAATTGATCGAACCAGAAGAGGATCTTGCGCTTTCCGAAATGACCTACTCGGTCACAAACGTCGGAAAGGTCGTTGCCCAAAAAAAGTATATATCTGTGCCATCAGCAATTAGGTTGGCATCACGTATGATCAGCCGCGCTGTGCCTTCTTTTGAGCCAGATTTCGGCGGAGCCGGCTGGGCGCAATTCAAGGCTGCGACCGAAATCCGCAATCGGATTACGCATCCAAAATCCGAAGCCGACCTACAGATTGATAATTTGAATATCTGCGCCTGTCTCGACGGCTTTTACTGGCTCATGGAGTTGTTGGTAGAAGGCATGGAGGTCTGCCTTCATGCAGTCAAATCCGAAGCAGAGTGGACCCGTGGCTTTGTGGACGAACTCAATGCTGGTGATCCGCGTGCTTGGGCAGAATATCTTGCTGTCCAGGCGCGCTTGCAAGGATCGAGCTAGCTCATGCCGAGCGCAGCTTTGTACGTTTCCAGCAACATTTCCATTTCGGCGCGTTCGTCCGGCTTCATCTTCCGCAATTTGATCAGCTGCCGCATCATTTTCGCGTCGTAACCGACCGCCTTGCCTTCGGAATAGACATCGCGGATGTCGTCTGCGATGCCCTTCTTTTCTTCTTCGAGGCGCTCGATCCGCTCGATCAGCAGGCGCAGGCGGTCATCGGTGGAATTGGCGGTGTCGGACATGGGGGAGGCTCCATCGAATTGAGAATCGGTTGGCGGGTGCGATAGCCAGCCCCGCGCACCGATTGAACCGCCTGTGAAAATTAATCCTGTGCGTTCTTCGCCACGCTGGCTTCCATCCGTGCGAGTTGCTCTTCTGTCGCAGGGCTTTGGCGGGTCGCTTTCCATTCTGCGCTCGGCATTCCGTGGATCACTTCACGCGCCGCCTCCTTGTCGCCATCGAAGCCCGCATCGCGAATCCAGTCGGCCAGGCAGTTGCGGCAGAAGCCCGCTAACCCCATCAATTCAATGTTCTGCGCATCGTGGCGATGGCGCAGGTGGCGCACCAATCGGCGGAACGCGGCCGCGGCCTGTGCATCGTCCAGAGTGTCGAGGGGATCGGCATTGCTATTCATCGCGGCTTTTCCTTGAGTTGCAAAACACCTGTGCCATAGGCGACGCTAACTAGGGATCACCAAAAATGTCACGACGCGATCAGTCACGGATCGACCCGCGCGGCCGCAAGGTCAAGATTCTCGCGACTATCGGCCCGGCCAGCCGCTCACCGGAGATGCTCGACCGGCTGGTGCGGGCAGGCGCCGATGCCTTCCGCCTCAATATGAGCCACGGCGCTCATGCCGATCACGAAGCCGCGATCATCGCCATCCGGGCGCTGGAAAAGCAATATGCCAAGCCGATCGCGATCCTCGCCGATTTGCAGGGGCCCAAGCTGCGGGTCGGCACGTTCAAGGACGGGCAGGCGGTGATCCGCCATTCGGGCCACTTCGTGCTTGACCGGGACGAGACGCCAGGGGACGAGAACCGCGTCTGTCTGCCGCACCCCGAATTGTTCGGGATTCTCGAACGCGGACAGCGGTTGCTAATCAATGATGGCAAGATCCGGCTGAAGGTGCTGGAGGCAGATGGCAGCCGCATCCTGTGCAGCGCCGAAGTGGGCGGGGTGATTTCTGACCGCAAGGGCGTGAACGTGCCCGATGCCGAAGTGCCGATCCCGGCCTTGACCGAGAAAGACCGCCGCGATCTCGCCTTCGCGACCGACCACGGGGCGGATTGGCTCGCTTTGAGCTTTGTGCAGCGGCCCGAGGATATCGCCGAGGCGCGCAAGCTGATCGGCAGCCGCAATGTCGCGATCTGCGCCAAAATCGAAAAGCCGCAGGCCGTTCACCGGATCGATGCCATCATCGAACTGGCCGATGGGATCATGGTGGCGCGCGGCGATCTGGGCGTTGAACTGGAACCTTACGAAGTGCCGCCGCTGCAAAAGCGCATCGTCAACGCCGCGCGCCGGGCGGGCAAGCCGGTGATCGTGGCGACGCAGATGCTGGAAAGCATGATCGAAAGCCCCTCGCCTACCCGTGCCGAGGTCTCCGACGTCGCCAACGCGGTTTATGACGGGGCTGATGCCGTGATGCTCTCTGCCGAAAGCGCGGCGGGTGCATGGCCGGAAGAATCGGTCGCGATGATGGACCGGATCGCAGTGCAGGTGGAGCGGGATGAAGGCTACAAGGCGCGCGTGCGGTTTCTTGCCACGCCGCCCGACGCGACGACTTCGGACGCATTGGCCCATGCCTGCATGACCATCGCCGATACGGTGCCGATCAGCGCGATCACGGTGTTCACAGCCAGCGGTTCGACCGCGCGGCGGGTGGCGCGAGAGCGGCCCGCGACGCCGATGATGGTGCTAACCCCCTCGGTCCGCACCGCGCGGCGGGTGGCGCTGCTATGGGGCGCGCATGCGGTGACGACCAAGGATATCGGCAGCTTTGAAGAGATGATCGGCAAGGGTCGCCGCATGGCGCTGCGCCATGGCTTTGCACAGGCCGGGGCCAAGCTGATCGTGCTTGCCGGGGTGCCGTTTGGAACACCGGGTGCCACAAACTTGCTGCACGTGGTCACGGTGACCGGTGATGAGCTGGAGAAGCACGGCGAATGATGGAACGGCAGCGCGCAACCTCCGGCTCTCCATTCGAAGCAACCTTCGGCTTTTCCCGCGCGGTGCGGGTGGGCGACCGGGTTATCGTCGCGGGCACCGGCCCGGTTGAGCCTGATGGCTCCACCACGTCCGGCGGCGTTACCGAACAGGCGACGCGGTGCTGCGCTATCATCGTCGCGGCGATCGAGGAATTGGGCGGCTCAGCGGCCGATGTAGTGCGC
>JAKFWB010000059.1 GCA_021732945.1 Porphyrobacter sp. | reverse complement strand
GGCCGGTTGGGCAATGGCGACCGTGGCGGCACAATCATGCTGGGCGTCAGCATTCCGCTGTGGGCAGCGGAGAATCAGAAACCCAAACTGCAAGGCGCGAAGGCATCACTGGCGGCGGCGGAATCCTACCGGGATTCCGTCCAGCGACAGATGACGGAAAAACTCGCGCATCTCAAGGCGCAGATCGACACCAGCACGCAGAAAAGCGAACTGCTGCACCGCAAGGAATCTCTCCTGAAGGCGGCCGCGGACGCCGCGTCCAGGGAGTATGAGGCCGGCAAAGGCGACTTGGCCCTGATCCTCTCCACCCGCCGCGAAGCCCTTGCCGTGCGGGCCCAGGCGGCGGCAGAACGGGCGACCCATGTCGCGCTCATCGCCGATTTCAACCGCTACATCATTCCAGGAGAACAGCCATGAAGAAGAAAACAATCTGGATCGTATTGGGCTGTCTCCTGACGGCGACCGGCCTGCTTCAGGTGTCTGGAGTATTACCCGTATCGCAACAGGGAGAGCACCCGTCCGGCGTAATGCCAGTCTCGACTCATGTCGAAGAAGCCGCGACGGTGAAATACACCTGCCCGATGCACCCGCAGGTCATGTCCGACAAGCCGGGGCAATGCCCGATTTGCGGGATGGATTTGGTGGCACTCGATCATGGCCGCGAGCACGCCGTAGAAGCCGCCAGCAAGGTGGTGCAGGGTGATTCCGGCCGCAGGGTGCTCTACTGGCACGACCCGATGATGCCGGGAAAGAAATTCGACAAGCCCGGCAAATCCCCGTTCATGGACATGGAGTTGGTCCCCAAATACGCCGATGAGTCCGGCTCGGACGTACGCGGCGGCCAGCCCGTCGTTTCCATCCGCGCAGACACGATGCAGAAAATGGGCGTCCGCACGGAGAAGGTCGCGCGATCAACGCTCGGCGGCGACTTACGCGCCACCGGGATTGTCCGGGAAAACGAGCGTACGCGCTGGAACCTTTTCAGCCAGGTGGAAGGCCGTGTGGAGGAACTGAAATACAGCGCCCTCGGCGACAAGGTAAAGAAAGGCGAGCTGTTCTATACGCTCTACAGCCCGGAACTGCTGGCGTTACAGAACGACTACCTCGCCGCACTCAAGGCCGGGTACGAAGATCTGGCTGCCAGCGCGCGCCGGCGGATGACGTTGCTGGGCGTCGATGACCAGGTGCTGGCGGCACTGGCCAACACCGGCACAGCCTACGAGCGCGTGCCGTTTTTCATCCCCGCCGACGGCATTCTCAGCCGGCTGGATATCCGCAAGGGGCATTACCTGATGGTCAACGGCGAGGTCGGCCAGATCCAGGATTTGTCCACTGTCTGGGTGGAAGCGGCGATTCCCGAAAAGGATTTGGGACGCATCAAGGAAGGTGACCCGGCGACAGTGACGATCAGCGGGACGAACGCCGCGCTGGAAGCCCGCGTGGATTACGTCTATCCCACCATCATGCCCGAGACACGCACCGGCCAGGTGCGGCTGGTCGTGGACAACCCGGACGGTCAGTTGCGGCCCGCCGAATACGCCACCGTCAGCTTCGCCACCGGCGCGGTCGAAACGCTCACGGTGTCAAGCTCCGCGATCCTGCGCGACAGCGGCGGCGAACACGTCATCCTGGGACTGGGAGACGGCCGATTCCAGGCCCGCGAGGTCCAGGCGGGGCGCGTTGCCGAGGGCCAAACCGAAATCATGGAAGGTCTCTCCGAAGGGGAGGACGTCGTCACCAGCGGGCAGTTCCTGATCGACTCCGAATCCAGCCTGCGCGAATCGCTGCAAAAGCTGTCGGGAGAGAAATAATGAGCAATCTCGCGCACGATCCCACCCAAACCTTCATCGCCCGCGTCATCGATTGGTCGGTCCGTAACCCGCTGCTGATCTCCATCTTCGCCCTGCTGATCCTGGCGGGCGGTGTATTGGCCGTCCAACGCACGCCGCTCGACGCGATTCCCGATTTATCGGATACGCAGGTCATCATCCGCACCGCTTTCGAGGGGCAGTCGCCGCAGATCATCGAGGACCTGGTGACCTATCCGCTGTCGTCCGCCATGCTGGGACTGCCGCAAGCCAAAATCGTGCGGGGCTTTTCCATGTTCGGCGCATCCTTCGTGTATGTGATTTTCCAGGATGGCACCGACCTCTATTGGGCGCGCTCGCGGGTGATCGAGGCGCTGTCCAAGATTCAGTCGCAGCTTCCGGCCAACGCCCAGGCGCAGATCGGGCCGGACGCCACCGGCGTCGGCTGGGTCTATCAATACGCGCTAGTGGATCGAAGCGGCAAACTCGACCTGTCGCAGTTACGCTCCTTGCAGGACTGGTTTCTGAAATTCGAACTAGCAACCGTCCCCGGCGTGGCGGAAGTGGCCAGCGTCGGCGGGTTCGTGAAGGAATATCAGGTACTGGCCGATCCCATCAAGCTGCGCGCCTACGGCATCCCGCTGATGCGCCTGCAGGAAGCCATCCGCACTTCCAGCGGCGAAGCAGGCGGGCGCGTCATCGAACAGGCAGAAACCGAGTTCGTGGTGCGCGCCAAAGGTTACGTCACGAAAATCGCCGACTTGGAAAAGCTGGTGCTGAAAGCCGAAGGCGGCACGCCGGTCTATCTAATGGACGTTGCTCGCGTCATCGAGGGGCCGGAACTCAGACGCGGCGTCACGGAACTGAACGGCGAAGGCGAAGTGGTATCCGGCATCATCGTCGTGCGACCGGGCGGAAATGCCTTGAATGTGATCGAGGCGATCCGCAAGAAAATTGAAGCGGTCAAACCCGGCCTGCCGGAAGGCGTTGAGATCGTGCCGGTCTATGACCGCGCGCCGTTGATCGAAGGCTCGGTGGAATACCTGACGCACAAGCTGATCGAGGAAGCGATCGTGGTGTTGCTGGTCTGCCTGATCTTCCTGTTGCATGTCCGTTCGTCCTTCGTGGCCATCGTCACCCTGCCGCTGGGCGTGCTGGCGGCGTTCATCGTCATGTCCTGGCAGGGCATCACCGCCAACATCATGTCGCTGGGCGGCATCGCGATTGCCATCGGCGCGATGGTGGATGCAAGTATTGTCATG
>JAKFWB010000177.1 GCA_021732945.1 Porphyrobacter sp. | reverse complement strand
GCGCCCGGCGACGGCCAGTTCGGCCATGCGATGCGCCAGCGGGTAAAGCGCGGCAGAGAGTTGTTTGTGAAGCTCCGGCGACAGGCTGACGCTGAAAGCCGCGATGGCGCCGTCGAGAAAGCTGTCGGCGTCCGCCTTGCTGAAACCCGCAACCGTGCCACGCCGCTGCGCTTCGCGCGCTTCGTCGTAGGCCCAGTCAACGATACGGTCGAAAAAGTCGCGATATGCCGGCTGCACCAGCGCCGTCGGCAGCTGAATCGTCGTACCGTCAAGCGACACGGGAATCATATCGCTCTCGCCGACCAGCGGCACTGAGGCTGAAACCGGCGTAACGGCGAACAGCGAATCCGCATGATAGACCGGGATCACAATCGGTTTCGTCGCCGCCTTGATCTCGGCCGACAGGCTGACAACCCACGTGGTCTTGGCCAGGCTGACGGCCAGCGGGTCAATATCAAAGCCGGTCGCGACATCTTCCAGCTTGTCGATGGTGGAAAACCCGAAACGCGCCTTTGTGGCCTTGATGATTTCGGCGAGCATCGTGCCGGACCCGCAGCACATATCGACGATGCGCGGGCTCTCGCCCTCGGGAAGGCCGTCGAGGCAGCGATCGGCAAGCAGCCGGGCGAGCCAGTGCGGCGTCCATTCCTGACCGAGCAGCTTGCGTTGGCTGCGACGGGCGAGTTGCGCCATAAGGCGGCCAAACAAATCTTCTTCAGGATACCAGCTGAAATCATATGCATAGAGGTCACGCTGGAGGTCGCGGGCCACTGCCACAAGCCGGTCCATGTAGGCAGACCCTAAAAGCCAACCGAAATAATCCTGCTCGACGACATTCTCGAGCTGGAAATTGTGGCGGAAGAAGTAGCCGTTGAGAATCGCGCGCAGCTCGTCGTCCGTGCTCAGCACAGCCTTTCCCGTCAGGACGTTCGCGCTCAGGAGCCGCGCCAGAATGGTCACGTAGGCTTCGTCGACATACGCGGCCGTGCGGAAGGTGCCCGTCGGCCCCTCAAGGTGATCGACAAACCGGGACCAGAGTTCGGTGGCCAGACTGGCTGACGGCTCGGCCGTCCGCCCCTCGTCCACCAGCGCCGATAAGGGCGCGGCACTGCTTTTGTACGCGACCGAGTCCATGCCAAGATCGGAAGCGAGGAATTCAGCGCGCAAAGGCCGGGACTGTTCGCGCGCCAGGTGCTTTCGGATGAAAGCGCCGAGCCGTTCGGCGGAGACGGCGCTGTCATCGGCCAGCTTCAGCTCATCAATAACGACCAGCGAAATATCGGCGGCCGTACAGGCGGACGCATCGACGCCGGGCGTCAGCACGGCATCATAGGCGTACCATTCGACGGTATCGGACAGCACGCCCCGCACCGTCGAAACCGGCATGCCGGCGCGTACGAGCCCTGCGGCCTGCTCCTGCACCTGCGCGTATCCGGTGTCGCGTTTCACATTGTTGCGCAGGTCGGATTCGTATTCGATCGTGGTTGAACCCACGAGGTTATCGATGAATCGGGAGGCCGCCTTACCGGAGGCCATGCCGACCTTGGTGTGCGCTTCCGCGCATTCTGTATAGTTGTTGATCCAGTTTTCATGGGCGGTGTCTGGAAACATCTGCCGCAACCTGCCCTGGAATTCCGCGCGAAGTACCGCTTCGACACGACCCGCGTCGCGCAGCATGCGGCAACGTCCGATCGTTTCACTTATGCGGGCGATATCAGCGGTCATGACGCGATCCTTTGGCGGGCAGCACAGGCGGCCTGGAGGCGGGCCTGGATATGCCGCGCCGCCGTTTTCAGGTCTTTTTCATTGAGGCCGGGCAGCACCGTGCCCAGGATGAACATGTCGATCTGGTGCTGGGCTGACGGCGCGGATGCCGCCAGTTGCTGTCCGAGCGCGTCAAGCATCTGGCAGTCGCTGTCAGACAATGCGGGAACCGGGACCTGACGGATGTGCGTCGCTTCCAGTTTGAGCGCGCCGCCGCCAAGCGGCGTTCCTGCAGATTCCATGGCCGCGCGGCACCAGCTGCTGTTGAACAAGGCGTAGAGCGCGTGACGCGTCCACCGCTTCTGCTCCGGCCACATCGTCGAGAAATTGGCGTCAATCAGGATCGGCGGCTGCGTATTGAGCCCGACCACCGGCGTCCCGTGATTGATCCGCGGCGTGTAGATCGCGGGCAGATGGCGGGGGGTGAAAGCCGGCAGCATGTACCAGAAACGGGGGATATCGCGTCCGTTGACCCGCTGGCGGATATTGGTGCGAACGGCGGATAGATCGGGGATGAAATGCGCGGGCTCTTTCGGGTCCGGTGCAAGGCGGGCCGCCCGCGTGACGAAGGCCGCCAATTCGGCTGGCATGACACGGGGCGCGGATTCGCCACGCTTGCGGTATGTCTCTGCCGCACGCGCGACCATGGTCTGGTCTTCCGGCAGAACCCACTGCGACAGATCAAGCGCACGGGTCGGCGGCAAGTGACCGCGTATAAAGGCCGGCATATCGGCCTGGCGATGGAGAACGGGCCGTAACGCTTCCGCAGGAACCCGGAACCGCACATTCTGGAAGCTGTCGGATGCTTCAACGGCAACGGTCTTGCCATCATCATCGCTGGCAAGCGTCACATAGAAAAATCGGTTGCATCCCGAACGCAGGCCCTGACTGACCCGGATGCCTGCTTGTTCGAGCGTCTGGAGATGTGCAGGGGCAGCGCCGGTGGGCAGCATGTCCCGCAACCCTTCTGGCACCGCCGCCGGTCTCGCAGCGCCAGATGAAAAAAGCGGCAGCGTGTCGCGCCGGTCCTCTGCTTTTTGAAACCAGCCTTTGCGCCCCAGCCGTTGTTCCAGTGTGCGCCATTCCTCTTGCAGCGCGAACGGACGGCTCTCGATGCCCTGCACCTCCCGGGTCATCGCGACCGTCCACTCTGCGAAGTCCCGCTCTGGTTCCGGTCCGGGAAAAGCGCCGCCGACAAGAGACGCCCCGCTGGCCGCCTCCGGCGCAACTTGCAGCCAGCAAGCGGACGGCCATGACGTGCGGCCAACCAGCGGCGCTGCCGCTTCATCCCACGGCAGCCGCCGCGCGACTA
>JAKFWB010000140.1 GCA_021732945.1 Porphyrobacter sp. | reverse complement strand
GCAAGAGGTGAGCGAGGAATTGCTCGACGCGATCTTCGCTCCGCTGCCCGCGCATGAAGAATGGAAGCCGCTATGACTTATGAGACCATCACCGTCGAAGCGGACGCGCGCGGCACCAAGGGCGTTACGCTGCTGACCATCAACCGTCCGCAGGCGCTGAACGCATTGAACTCCAAGGTGCTCGAAGAGCTGACCCACGCCTTCGCCGCCTATCAGTCGGATAGTACGCAGCTCTGCGCCATCCTCACCGGCAGCGGTGACAAGGCGTTTGCCGCGGGCGCGGACATCAAGGAAATGAGCGACAAGGTGGCGGCCGATTTCTTCCTCGATGACTTCTTCAGCCCGTGGACAAGCGAAATCGTCAAGAAGACCCGCAAGCCGTGGATCGCGGCGGTGAACGGCTTTGCACTGGGCGGCGGGTGCGAGCTTGCCATGATGGCTGACTTCATCATCGCGTCGGACAAGGCGCGCTTTGGCCAGCCCGAAATCAAGCTCGGCGTGGCCCCCGGCATGGGCGGCTCGCAGCGCCTGACCCGGGCCATCGGCAAGTCGAAGTCGATGGAAATGTGCCTCACTGGCCGGATGATGGACGCGGTCGAGGCTGAGCGCAGCAACCTCGTCGCCCGCGTGGTGCCGCATGATGACCTGATCGCCGAGACGCTCAAGACTGCTGCGATTATCGCCGCAATGCCGCCAATGGCGGTGATCGCCAACAAGGAAATGGTGAATTCGGCCTTCGAAATGACGCTCGATCAGGGGCTGATTGTCGAGCGCCGGATCTTCCAGATCCTCACTGCGTCCGAAGACAAGGCCGAGGGCATGGCGGCGTTCATCGAGAAGCGCGAAGGGCAGTGGAAGGGACGGTAAGCCTCCCAAAACTCGTCATTGCGAGGAACGCAGTGACGAAGCAATCCATGTCCAACCATTTCGCCAATGCCGCGCCATGGATTGCCGCGCGACCTTCGGTCGCTCGCAATGACGAATTGAGAGGGAAGCCAAAATGAAAATCGCATTTATCGGCCTCGGCAACATGGGCGGCGGGATGGCTGCCAATCTGGTGAAGGCTGGCCACGAAGTCAGAGCCTTTGACCTCAGCGAAACCGCTCTCGCTGCTGCGCGCGAGGCGGGGTGCGCGACTTTTCCCAGCGCCAAGGAAGCCTGCGCTACCGCCGAGGCAGTCGTCTCGATGCTGCCCAACGGCTCGATCGTAAAATCCGTCTATTGGGACGATGTGATCGGCCACGCGCCCGAAGGTGCGATCCTGCTCGATTGCTCCACCATCGACGTCGCCACCGCGCGCGAGGTGATTTTGGTGACCCAGCAGCACGGCTACCAGATGGTCGACGCCCCCGTCAGCGGAGGGATCGCGGCAGCGGCGGGCGGCACGCTTACCTTCATGGTCGGCGGCACCGCAGAAGCCTTCGCGCGCGCCCAACCGATCCTTGCTGCGATGGGGAAGGCAGTGATCCATGCTGGGGACGCGGGCAACGGGCAGGCTGCCAAAATCTGCAACAACATGCTGCTGGCGATCCACATGATCGGCACCTGCGAAGCCTTCGCCATGGCCGAAAAGCTTGGGCTGGACGCGCAGACTTTCTTCGACATTTCCAGCGTCTCAAGCGGACAGAACTGGTCGATGACGTCCTATTGCCCCGTTCCCGGTGTCGGCCCGGTGACGCCTGCCGACAAAGGCTATCAGGGTGGGTTTGCCGCAGGGCTGATGCTGAAAGATTTGAAGCTGGCGATGGAAGCGGCGGAAGCTGCCGGGGCCAAGGTCGAATTGGGCGACCACGCCCGCGCGATTTACGAAGCCTTCGCCAAGGACAATGCAGGCACAGATTTCTCAGGGATCATCCGCACGCTTTGACAGCCGCGCGTTCCAGCCGCGCGGCCGCAGCGGCATCGCGTGGGCGCAGGCCGATGATCGCGCGGTCCAGCACGCCGCAATCAAACGCTGCGCCGCGTTCCATGCTGGCGGCTGCGATCTCTCCAAAGGCATCGGCTGGCATCACCGCAAGCCCGCGCCGCAGGAACAGGCTGTGCCACCGCTCCCCGCCGGTGACGATATCGATCATGGTCGCGCGCCCCAGCCCACCCTGTTCGCCGAAGACTTGCGGGCCGAAGTCTTCGAGCAGCTTGTCCGGCGTGGTCGGGAGCAGGAACAGCGCGGCATAGCGGCGCGCGGCCTCCGGCGTGTCACCAGCGGAGAGCGCCAGCCGCAACACCGCCTCTTGCGCCAAGGGTTCGCGCCAACCACGCTTTCCGGCCATCTGAATGGTGAGCGCGGCCTGATCGGCCTGCCCTGCGCGCGCCTGCGCAATCGCCAGCAGGCTGAGATACTCGGCCGGGACCGGGCGGCGCTGAACCAGCATTTTGGCTTCGGCCAGTGCGGCGGCCGGATCGCCAGCCTCCAGCGCTGCCAGCGTGACGCGGGTCTGAGCAAAATCGCGCAAGGGAGCGGGCACTGCGGCGGCGAGTGCGGGGGTGGTTTCGGACTGCTTGTCGAGCTGCAGGAACAGCGTCAGCCCGGCGATCAGGGCGAGCGCGCCGAACCATATCGCGCGCCCGATCATGCCAGCCGCTCCTGTCGGCGATCGCTCGCCGCGCGGGCCAGCAGCAACAGCGCCAGCCCCGCAAAGGCCAGCATGGTCTGATTGCGAAGTGGGTAGTCCGTAATTGATTGGAGCGCGATGGCGAGCAGGAAACCGCTGCCGCTCCACGCTGCCCAGCGCAGCGAGGAGCGCCGCGCCTGCCAGCTCAGCCAGCCGAGCAGCAGCAGCCACCCGCCCGCCAGCACCAGCCCCGCGATGCCAGCCTCAACCGCGAGTTCAATATAGTCATTATGCGCGCGCCCGGCCCGGCGGCGGGTGAGGTTTTCGAGCGATTCGTCCACCTGGAACACCTCGTCAAAGGTGCCTTGCCCCGCGCCAGCGGGCCAATAGCGGGCAACGGCGTAGCCTGCATCGTCCCAGATGAACCGGCGCGGATCATCCCTCGCCTCAAACCGTTCCAGCGCCTCGCCGATCCGGCCCGGCGCGGCAATAATCAGCGCACCAGCCACGGTTGCAGTCAGGCCCAGCACGCC
>JAKFWB010000335.1 GCA_021732945.1 Porphyrobacter sp. | reverse complement strand
AACCGGATGCGCCGCGGGATCGAGCGAGGCCATATATTCCTCGAAATCGCCAAGCTCGCCGTCGACCCGCAGGGCAGCGTGATGGAAGCACATTGCAAAGCTGCCGTCCTGCGGCAGAACTTCGGCATGCATGGGAGCAAGTCCGGGCAGGGGCTCGATCAGTTCGATTTCCAGCCCGCCGACATTGGCGAGAGCGATCTTCATCCGGTATTCCGGAGAAGATACCAGACCCGGGGTATCATTCTCGAACACGTAGAATTCGGGAACTCCGTAATCATCCCGCCAGATTGACAGCGCGCGATCGAGATCGTTGGTCACATAGGCGTTCTGGCTATGCCTTGCCTTCGGGCGGGAAAACACGATGGACGCTCCTAGTTGTTGAACATTTTCCCGCCATCTATCACCAGCGTGTCGCCGGTGTGATAGCGCGAAAGATCGCTGGCGAGATAAACCACCGCGCCCCACAGATCGTCGGGCATGCCGGCGCGCCCGATGGGTGCCTTGGCAGCAACGGCATCGGCCAGCATCTGGCCGTACTCCGGATCAGCCATGGTCATTTCGGTAATGATAAAGCCGGGAGCGATGACGTTGCAGCGAATACCATGCGGCCCAAGTTCGGCGGCAAGACCCTTTGACAAGGCCGCCAGCGCCCCCTTGGCCGCGCCATAATGCGTCAGCGTGGGCACGCCCTGGAATATGGAACCGCTGCCGCACAGGATCATCGAACCGCCCGGATCGCCTGCCTCGGCGCGGGCAACCATGTGCCGCGCAACTTCACGCAAAGTGAACACCACGCCGTGCTGGTTCACGGCCATCAGCGAGTTGTAGGTGTCGGCATCCATTTCTATGAAAGGCTTGGCGCTGGCGATCCCGGCATTGGCCACCACGGTATCTATGCGCCCCATTGCGGCCAGCGCATCGGCCATGCCGGCAACGATCTGCGCCTCGTCGGTCACATCCACTTCGGCGGAATGAACCTTCACGCCCAGCGCGCGCAGCTTTTCGGCTGCCTGCTCATTCGCTTCCTTGCGCCGCCCCCAAATAACCAGGTCGCTTCCAGCCCGCGCCAGCCCTTCGGCAAAACCGAAGCCCAGACCGGAGTTTGCGCCGGTTACCAGCGCCACCTTACCCGTCAGATCGAACAGCTTGTCTGTCATCGCGGCAATATCCTCTCCCCATTCGACCTAACGGCATTTGCCAGTCGCGCAGCATATCTTTCGGTAGGGCAAAGACTACCCGCCTCCGTATCTAGGAGCTATCGGAGACAGGACGTGGTGAGGGAACAGAAGCGAATGACGCAAGCCGCCAAGGGCCAGGTGTTCGAGATCAAGGACATGCGCGCGCCCGTGCTGGACGAAGCGCAAAAGGCCGCCCTTGCCGCCGCTTCGCAAGCCAGTTTCGATTTCTCCTCTGCGGCCATCATGGGCGCAGCCAAGGCCCAGACCGGTTTCGATGATTTCGGCGCGATGGACTTTGTCGAGCGGCTGGACCTGTGGTGCGAATGTGTGGACGAGGATGAATTCCTCTCACCCGTTGGCCGCGCTGGCCTGTGGACCATGTTCGTGCGCTATGCCGCCGACCGCCTGCGCGTGGAAGACATCTGCAAGCGCCACCCGGAAATTCTCGACATCGTAATCGATCGCCCGATCATCGTGGCTGGTCCGCCGCGTTCGGGGACCACCCATTTGCTGGGCCTGCTTTCCGCCGACACGCGGCTGCGCTCGCTGCCTTGGTGGGAAGCCATCGCCCCGGTCCCCACGGCAGAGGACGAGCCTTCGCCGGACGATCCAAACCCGCGCTGGACCAAGGCGGAGGCCGGGTGGCAGCAGCAGGAAGCGGTGCTGCCGATGATGAGCTACATGCACGAATTCTCGCCCGACCATATCAGCGAGGATATCGAGCTGCAGGCGCTCGATTTTTCATCCTACCTGCTCGAATGGCTGGCACTGGTGCCAAGGTGGCGCGATTACTACCTCTCGCACGACCAGAGCGGCACCTATGCCTACCTGAAGAAGGGCCTGCAGGTGCTGACCTTCCTCAAAGGACCGAACCGCTGGGTGATCAAGTGCCCGCAGCACATGGAACAGCTGCCGGTTCTCTATAAGACCTTTCCCGATGCGACATTCGTGATCACGCACCGCGACCCGGTTGGCTCGATCCGTTCGACCTTGTCGATGTGGCTCTACGCCTCGCGCGTACTGCGCACGAAGAGCGATCCTGAGGAGCCGAAGGGCTACTGGATCGATCGCTACAAGACCATGCTTTCACGCTGCGTGAAGGATCGCGACTGCCTGCCGCAAGACCAGACGATCGACGTCTATTTCCACCAGTGGATTAAGGACCCCGACCCGATCCTGCAACGGATCTACGACATGGCGGAGATCCCGTTGGACGAGGCCACTCTCAAGACCCTGCACCAGTACCACAAGGATCATGATCCGGCGGTGAAAGGCAAGGTGCGTTTCAACCTGGAGGGCGACTTCGGCATTACCGCTGCGGACATCCGCCAGCATTTCCAGTTTTACTTCGATCGTTTCCCGGTCGAAGTCGAAATCAGATAAATTCTAGGGAGCAAGACATGCCTAAAATCAATGTGATCGACCGTTCTGGTAACAGCAAGGAAGTGGAGGCCGAAGCCGGTCTGACGCTGATGGAGATCATTCGCGACGACGGGTTCGACGAACTGCTGGCCCTGTGCGGCGGGTGCTGTTCGTGCGCTACCTGCCATGTGCATGTGGACCCGTCATTTGCCGATAAGCTGCCCGAAATGACCGAGGATGAAAGCGACCTTCTGGACAGTTCGGACCATCGCAACGAGACCTCGCGCCTTTCCTGCCAGGTCGAAATGACCGATGCGCTTGACGGACTGACCGTCACTATTGCCCAGGAAGACTGAGCATGGCTGACGCGCAAGCCGAAGTCCTCGCCTTCTTCGAGGAGTGGAAGCCCACCCTGGCGAACATGCTGGCATCGATGGAGAAGCGTTTTACCGACCAGACGGTTTGGGAAAATGTCGGCATTTCCAAGACCACCGGCTTTGCCGAGGCCAAGGCTTTCATGGACGGTTTTGCGCATATGTACCCCTGTCT
>JAKFWB010000378.1 GCA_021732945.1 Porphyrobacter sp. | reverse complement strand
GGGGTGCTGTTCAGCGCGCTCAGCGCATCGCGCGAGGCCGCTGAAGCGCCGTCGGTCATCCAGCCCGGTGAAGGGGCTACGGCGCGGATTGCATCGCCTGAACCGCTCGATATCCCGGACCGGTTTGCAACCGATCCGCGCGCCGATCTGCTGCCCGGCGATCAGCGTTCCCGTGACCGTCTGGCGGGCAATCAACCACTACCACCCGAGCCCGCGTTCCGGTCGCAGGCACCGGCGCCGTTCCGTCCGGTTCAGTTCCCCGCGTCTGAACCGCTGCCGCCCGTGCAGCTTCAGCCACAGACGCCCCGCGTCGTGTTCGACAATCGCACCCCGCCGCCTGCGGCCCCACTTCCTGCGGCACGCGGCGAGGATGGCAGCGCGCGGGTCACGGCTGAGCGCTTCGTCAATCCCTCGCTCACCATTCCTCAGGGGACCGTTATCCCGGCCGTGCTGGAGACAGCGCTCGACTCCACCCGTGCTGGCGGTGTGCGGGCGCTTGTGCAACGCGATGTCTCGGGGTTCGATGGCAGCCGGGTGCTGATCCCACGGGGCAGCCGCCTCTATGGCGAATACGAGGCCAGCCTCCAGCCCGGCCAGAACCGCGCGTTGGTGCGCTGGACCCGGCTGATCCGGCCCGACGGCGTGACCATCGCGCTCGACTCCCCCTCCTCCGATCCGCTCGGCCGGGCGGGCATCAGGGGCAAAGTCGACACCAAGTTCCTGCAACGATTCGGCGGCGCGCTGCTGCAATCGGTGCTCGACATCGGGGTTGGCATTGCGGTCAACCGCGCGACCGACGGCGTGATCGTCGCGCTGCCCGGCAGCACCCAGAACGTGCGCGTGACCGAGCCAGATCAGATTCAGCCCACGCTCAAGGTCAAGCACGGCACCAGCGTCTCGGTGTTCGTGGCGCGCGATCTCGATTTCTCGACCGTGGACCGCTGAGGTGAGGCCATGAGCACCACCGAGGCGGGCTACTATCTCGACAGCTTCCTTGCGCCGCTGGCACCGTTCCTTGAGCGGCCCGGCATCACCGACATCTGGATCAACCGTCCGGGCGAGGTGTGGCTGGAGAGCCTTGGCGGGGGGATCGAGCGGGTGGAGGAGCCTGCGCTGGATGCCGCCCTCCTCCAGCGGCTTGCCCGGCAGATCGCGGCGTTCTCCTCGCAGGGGATCAGCCGCGCGCAGCCGCTGCTGGCGGCGACCCTGCCCGATGGATCGCGCGTGCAGATCGCCGCGCCGCCCGCCACGCGCGAGGGCTATGCCTTTGCCATCCGGCGGCATGTGTCGGCGGATCTGTCACTGAATGACTGGGAGGAGGCGGACGCCTTTGCCGATGTCGAGGTTGGTCACAGCGAGTTCGCCGACGAACGGCGGTTCCGGGCGCTGACAGGGCGCGAAGCGGCGCAGCATCTGCGCGAGGCGGTGCGGGCGCGGCGCAATATTCTGGTGGCGGGTGGGACATCGACTGGCAAGACCACCTTCCTCAACGCACTCCTCGCCGAGATTCCGCCTGAGGAGCGCCTGATCCTGATCGAGGACACCGCCGAGCTCCATCTTCGCCACCCCAACGCGGTCGGATTGCTGGCCGCGCGCGGGGAGCTGAGCGAGGCGCGGATCAGTGCCGAGGATCTGCTGATCGCCGCGCTGCGGATGCGGCCCGACCGAATTATCCTCGGCGAGCTGCGCGGGGTGGAAGCATTCACCTTCCTGCGCGCGGTCAACACCGGGCATCCTGGCTCCATGACCACCATCCACGCCGACACACCGCAGCGTGCGATCGAGCAGCTGGCGCTGCTGGTGTTGCAGGCTGGATCAAAGCTCAGCCGCGACGATGTGCGCCACTATGTGCGTCAGAGCGTCGATGTGTTCGTGCAGCTTGAACGGCGCGGCGGCAGGCGGCGGGTCAGCCGCGTGCTGGTGGCGGAGTAGCGGGCGGTGGCGCTGGCGGTGCAGCAGAGCCTGTTTGAGGCTGGCGGCGGGACGCCGATGGTCGAGTCCGCGCGCTGGATCGAGGGAGTGATGCTGAGCGAGATTGCGCTGGGGGTCTGCGTTATCGCAGTGGCGTTCACCGGCGCGCTGATGCTGACCGGGCGGCTACCGCTGCGCGAGGGCGCGCGGGTTGTGGTCGGATGCTTTGTGCTGCTGGGCGCGCCGGTGATTGCGGCGGGGTTTGTTGTGGACGGGGGTGGGGTGATTGAAGCGTCATCACCGCCACCACCGGTCGCTGTGCCTAACGAAAGCTCACGGCCCAACCTGCCGCCCGCCAATTTCGATCCTTATGCGGGGGCGTCGTTGAGGGAAGATTAGAATCCTCTACCGCCGACACCATATAGACTAGATCTTATAATATACGTTACCATCTCCATATACACTAAGCAATATTCCGCCGCTTTTGGACAAATACTCCGCATAGTCCGAATAGTATATGTCACCGTAATTCCGACTTTTGCCATTAATTTTGTTAACCGCATATAGACCGTTTTTCAAGTTTTTCTTGATCATATTTACGAGTTTATGAAATAGTCTATGATTTTCGCTACCAAACTCGTCGCACTTTATCGCAACTGATCCCATCAATAGTGCTTTTGCACTTTCTTTGGGCAATATAAATTGTACAAAATTGATAAAGTTATCCAACTTATTTTCTGATCGGGATGATTTTATTCGCACCCATATCACTCGATCAGGCGGGACAAGCTTGGATTCCTCGAAGGCCTCGATTTCTTGACCGGAGTCGTTATAGAAAGACAAATTCTCAGAGTTTGAAATCATGAACGACCCAATAATAGCAAGAATCTCGTCTTTGCTTGCAAAATATCGGAAATTCAAAGTTTTTTCCATGATCAATATGGGCAATTATACGACGTAAAACTGCACTGGCCAGTAGCGTCTTTTATGTCATCTTGGGCGCGCTGCTCGCGAGATACCGGGCTGCCATTTTGATTTTGGCGTCCAACATTCTCGCGATATTTAGAGTCTCACTTTGGGGAGGAACCCCTCCGACTTCAGTCGGATACTGGCTTCAGCCACAGACTCGGTGTGTAGCCTGTACCCTCGGAGAAAACGGAAGCCGCCGAAGGCGTGAAGCTTCCGTTT
>JAKFWB010000138.1 GCA_021732945.1 Porphyrobacter sp. | reverse complement strand
ATTCAGGCCCGAGGGGGCAGGCCTGTCATCACGCGTGATCGTGCGTCACCATCGCAGCGGCGCTGTCAGCGGCATAGCGGTCCTCGACCGAGTCCCAGCTGCCCGTCGTTTCATTATAGGCGCTGACTTCGCCGGTCTTGATGTCATAGACCCAGCCGTGCAGCGTCACCAATCCCTGCGCCATCGCCACTGCGACCGTGGGGTGGGTCTTCAGGTGCTGCAATTGCAGCATGACGTTCTGTTCCAGCAGCATCCGCATCTTGGCATCGGCATCAAGGTCAGCGCCCAACGCCTCGGTGATATCCACCGCGCCTTGCGAATAGCCAAGCCATTCGCGAACGTGCGGCAGGTTGGTGAGGCCAGCGCGGTTCATCGCCCCCTTCATCGCGCCGCATTCGGTATGGCCGCAGATTACGATATGCGGGATCTTGAGCGCGCCGATCGCGAATTCGATCGAGGCGGTCATGCCGCCGGTCTGGTTGGTGTGCGGGGGCACGATGTTACCCGCATTGCGGCATATGAACAGCTCGCCCGGATCGGTCTGGGTCAGCATCGCGGTTTCGATCCGGCTGTCGGAGCAGGTTATGAACAGCGCTTCGGGGCTCTGGCCGGTGCTCAGGCGTTCAAACAGCTCGGCCTTTTCGGGGAAGACTTCGCGCTGGAACTTGACCACGCCTTGGGCGAAATGGGGCATTGAAACGATCCTTTCAGTGAGACGGATTGGGGGCCGCGTCGCTCCACAGCGCGCGGGCATTGTCGATGGCTTCGGCTTCTTCGAGCCGGTTGCGGATGTCGACGAACTGGAGCGCATCGACGATCCATGCCGCCAGATGCGGGTGCCTGAGACGGTAGAAGTGGTTGCGGCCATCGCGCCGCTCCTCAACCAATCGGTGGGCCCGGAGCATCGCGAGGTGCTGCGATACGCGGGTGGCGGGCAACATCAGCGCCTCCGCAATGCTGGAAACGTCCTTCTCGCCCGGGCGCAATTCCTCGATCATCCGCAAACGATCCGGATGGGCGAGCAGCTTGAGCAATTCGGCAAGCTCCCGCGATACGATTAGCCTGCTCGGCATCTCTCCTCCCTTGATCGCAAGTGTGCATTTCTTCGCAATACGTCATATGCGAAGTGTTGCATATATGCACTTATTGTGTTCGTAGCCCAGGGTCAAGCCCTTAGCAAGGGGGCGATCTACCGTGCGATTCAACGGCCCGCTGCCGAGGTGCGGGCGGCAATAATGATGCCCATCACTAACGGATTGCTAACCATTCTTGCGTAGTCATCCGGGCTATGACCAGAAATGCACACATCAACATCGCCTTGAGCACGATTTGCGGCGCGGCAGCGCTGAGCGGCTTCATGATCGCAACCTCGGCTCAGGCGAACGGCGTAACGGCAGGCACGCTGATCGAAAACACGGCTGTCGCCAGCTATGATGACGGCGCTGGTCCGCGCACCATCAATTCGAACACCGTCTCCGTACGGGTCGATGAGCTGCTCGATGTGACGCTGACGTCGCGTGACCCCGGCCCGGTCGGCACGCGACCCGGCGATGCGGTTTTGACCTTTGAACTGACCAATCAGGGCAATGGCCCGGAAGCCTTCCGGTTGCTCGCCAATCCGGCGGTGGCAGGCAATGATTTCGACGTTGTCGTGCGCAGCATTGCAATCGATAGCAATGGCAACGGAGTTTATGACGCCGGGGTCGATGCACTTCTGACCGCGCCGGAAGCGACGGCCGTGCTCGCGCCCGATAGCGTTCTGACCGTGTTCGTGCTGGTCACCGTGCCGGACACCGCGACTGACACGCAGACGAGCATTGTCGATCTCACCGCAGAAGCTGCTACCGGAACCGGCGCGCCCGGCACTGTGTTTGCCGCGCTCGGCGTGGACGGCGGCGACGCCATTGTCGGCGGCACAGGCGCTATTGCCACAGCGCGTGGGCAGTTGGTTGTCGGGGTTGCGAGCGTCGAACTGACCAAGTCAGTGGTTCTGCGCGATCCGTTCGGCGGCACCAGTGCGGTTCCCGGCACGATTGCCACCTTCACCATCGTCGCCCGCGTCAGCGGCGCAGGCACGGTCAATGATCTCAGCATCACCGACGCCATCCCGGACGGCACAACCTACGCGCCTGGCACCCTCGCGCTCGACAGCGTCGCGCTGAGCGATGCTGCCGATGGCGACGCCGGGGTCGCATCAGATGCAGCGGGCATCGCGGTCAGCCTTGGTGATGTGACCGCCGCCTTCACCGCATCGGTGACCTTCAATGTCGTGATTGATTGAAATCCAACCAACAACAGAAACTAAAACGGGACCATCGCGATGAAACTGTTCACGAAACTTACGATTTCACTGGCGGCATCGGCATTGGCGCTGCCCGGCATGTCGGCAGCCGCTCAGGCCGCAGCCAGCCCGATTTCTCTGGTCGGCGACGTCAAGGCCGAGAAGGTCATCACCGCGCCTGACGGCACCGAGCGCACCGAACTGGTCGCACCGAGCGCCATCATCCCCGGTGATCGGCTGATCTTCGGCACCGACTACGCCCATGGCGGCGAGGAAGCGGTGAGCAATTTCGTCGTCACCAATCCGCTGCCTGCGGCCGTGCGCCTCGCGCCGGACGCTGATCCGGCGCTCGAGGTGTCGGTTGACGGCGGGAAGTCGTGGGGCGTGCTCGCCGCATTGACTGTTTCAGGTTCAGACGGGGCCACACGCCCCGCCGCCCATGCCGACGTGACCCACGTCCGTTGGGTGCTGGAGAGCGTTGCTCCCGGCGCCAAAGGGCGACTCACGTATCCAGCCATCATTCGCTGAAGGGCGAACGATAACCGCCATGTCCTGCGGGCGGACTTTTTCACGCGGGGCACACGCAGAGGACTGTAACTCATGAAGACCACCACACAATTGCTGGGGGCGGTGAGTGCGTTAGGCGGCGTGGACAAATTTGAGCCAGTATCTAGCGGCGGCGATGTGGACCATACTGAGGAAGCTTTCGGCGAGTTGGTCGTAGCGTGTGGCGATGGCGCGGTTGATTTTCAGACGGCCAAAGAAGCGTTCGATGTGGTTGCGTTCCCGGTAGAGCGCCCGGTCATGTTCGATCTTGATCCGGC
>JAKFWB010000135.1 GCA_021732945.1 Porphyrobacter sp. | reverse complement strand
GCCGCATCCGCAGCCCCACCCGGAGTGACCCGAAGGCCGGGCACATGCTCTGCGGCTGATCATGCGGGCCGACCGGATAATCGGCGGCATATTGATCGAGAATGTCGCTTTTGCCCGCGTCACGCGCAGCATCGCGCATCGTGTCCTTGGAAGAACACGCGCCAGCCGCAGCCGCCCCGGTATCGAGATCGATCCGGTCAGCAGCGCGCGGGACGGCGTCAAAGGCGTCAGACACGCTCATGCGTCGTCGTAGATCACTTCGAGGCTGGGGCGCGTTTCGAACACACCGCCGCGCATGTCGGCCTGCGTCGCGGGGACGAGTTCGACATTGCCGCCGGTCTGGTCAGCGCTGAACAATCCGAGCAGCCCGTCCTGCGTCAGCGGGGCGGGGCGCAGCGGCGGGGCTTCGGCGACGTTGATCGCGAGTTCTTCAAACAGGCTCGCCTATTCGGTGCCGGGGATCCCAATGATCTGATAATTGGCGCTCTTGCGGCGGATATCTTCATTGGCGGGGATCGCGGTGAGCACCGGGATGCCGACGGCTTCGGCGAAAGCCTTGGCTTCGCCCGTGCCATCATCCTTGTTGATAATCATGCCCGCCACGCCGACATTGCCGCCCATCTTGCGGAAATATTCAACCGCCTGGCAGACGTTGTTGGCAACATAGAGCGATTACAGGTCGTTCGATCCGACCACGATCACCTTCTGGCACATGTCGCGCGCAATCGGCAGGCCGAACCCGCCGCACACCACGTCGCCGAGGAAATCGAGCAGGACGTAATCAAAGCCCCAATCGTGGAAGCCGAGCTTTTCGAGCAGTTCAAACCCGTGGATGATCCAGCGACCACCGCAGCCGCGCCCGACTTCGGGCCCGCCAAGCTCCATCGCGAACACGCCGTCACGCTGGAAGCACACGTCCTCGATGCGGACTTCTTCGCCCGCCAGCTTCTTGCGCGAGGAGGTTTCGATGATCGTCGGGCAGGACTTGCCGCCGAACAGCAGGCTGGTGGTATCGCTCTTGGGATCGCAGCCGATCAGCAGCACGCGCTTGCCTTGCTGCGCCATCATGTAGCTCAAATTGGAGAGCGCAAAGCTCTTGCCGCTGCCGCCCTTGCCATAGATCGCGATGACCTGCGTTTCGCTCTTCACTTCGCCGGTGTGCACCGGATCAGGCTCGTGGCCCGCTTCCTCGCGCAGTGCGGCAACTTGATCTGCAAGGGTTCTTGTATCGAGCACAGACATCAGCATTCGCTCCAATCGAGAACCATCTTGAGACAGTCAGGGTCAGTGAAGGCCTGCGGATAGGCCTCCATCGCTTCACCGGCAGGGCGACGGTTGGTGATCAGGCCATCAAGCGCCAATCGCCCGCATTCAATCAGCGCCCGCGTTTCCGCGAGGTCGCCGGATTGCCATTCGGCAGCGACGCGGAAATGGGCTTCGCGCATGAAGGCGGCGGGGAAAGCGAAACTGACCCGCTCGGAATAGAAGCCGGCGAGCACAATCTCGCCGCCCTTGGCCAGCCGCATGATCAGATCATCGATCAGGCTGGCGTCGCCGCTGGCATCATAGATCGCGCGGTAATCGCGCCGTTCATCGGTGGCGGGGTCGATCACGCCGTAACCCATCGCGCCGCTGCGACGGGCGGGGTTGGTTTCCCATACCGTCGGCGCTGTGCCGCCCATCGCCAGCGTCAGCCGGGCAAGCAGGCGGCCCAGCACGCCGTGGCCGATGATCAGGTCAGGCAGCGCCGCAGCCCTCGCAAAGCCGCCCTTGATCGCGTGAAGTGCCGTCGCCGCGAGGGCACAGAGCACCCCGGATTCTCCGAGCTGCTCGGGGATCGGCAACGCCCGCGCCGACGGCACTATCACGCGGCGCGCCGTGCCGCCGAAGAGGCCGCGCGCATCGGTGTAGCAATTCGCGCCGGGCACAAACACCCAGTCGCCGATCCGGCCTTGCGCTTCGCGTCCGGCATCAATGATCCGGCCAACCGATTCGTAACCTGGCACCAGCGGATAACCCAGCCCGGGGAAGGGCGGCATCCGCCCGGTAAACAGCAGCTTTTCGGTGCCGGTGCTGATCCCGCTGAAGGCGATATCGACCAACACGTCGGATGCTTCCACCGGCTTCATCTCAAGCGCGCGCATAGCGAGACGCTCTTGTGCTTCGAGAATGACGGCCAGCGTGTTCATCCTGTCGCTCTCCCTCGGAGTGTTCGCGGCGCTAACGCCGATTCGAAAACTCCACAGCTACGTTCTCCCGAGTGTTTGCTACGCCTTACGCCAAGCACTGTCAAATTTCTTGGACAAGTTTCTGCTAAGCACATGCCAGGATGACGCTTGCGTTAACCGGTTGCGCAGTTGCGACGGGGCGAATGCTGGCGAAGCCCGCGGCGCGGAGCATGGCGGTGATTTCGGCCGGGCTGCGCGGGCGGCCTGATCCCATCGCCCACAGGTAGAGGCCAAAGAACGCCTCTCCCATTGGCTCTGCGCCGGGAATGCGCGCCATCGGCTCGGCAATCAGCAGCCGCGCGCCGGGGGCAAGGCTTTTGCGGATATTGGCGAGCAGCGCCTGCGCCGGGCCATCATCGTGATCGTGCAAAATCCGGATCAGCGTCACCATGTCATAGCCTTGTGGTATGGAATCGCTGAAGAAATTTCCCGGATGCGCGGTGACGCGCGCTGGGCCGACAGCCTCACCCAGAACATGCTGGCCGGTTTCCACAACCTCGGGTAGATCGAATAGGCCAAGGTGCAAATGCGGGTGCGCGGTGCCGATGGCGCGCAGGAATGCGCCATGCCCGCCGCCGACATCGAGCAGGCGTTTCACCCCCTTGAAGCTGACCGGAGCCAGCACTTCATCAGCGACAAAGTGCTGTGAGGCGGCCATCAGCTGCGAATATTCCGCCGTATCCTCGCCCCGTTCGGTGGTGCCCTGCAACGCGCCGGCATAGGTCCAGAAGCGCGACAGCGCGGTCGCATCGAGCCGGTCAGCCCGTAGCAGCGCCAGCGGATCGGCCAGATCGGCGTAGAGCAAGCGGTGGTGGCGCACCATCGCCTGCACGCCGGGGTTGCTTGCGAAAACAGCGCCTTGTTCGCCCAGCATCCAGC
>JAKFWB010000577.1 GCA_021732945.1 Porphyrobacter sp. | reverse complement strand
GGCGCGCACCGCCCTTGCTTGGGCCAAGCGGCGCGCGCCCCACCACGCGGTTGGCGAGCGCCTGAAGCCGCGCATCCAATGTGGTGGTGAGCACCTGCGCAGAGTAACTTGCCTCCATCCCCTCTCGCGCCAGTGGCAGCGCCCAGTCGGCGAAATAGGTGCCGGTTGGCAGGTCGTTCCTGGTGCGCGAGTCGATGCGCGGATCGGGCAGAGCGTCCGCCTCGGCCTGCGTCAGATAGCCATCGCGCACCATCGACTGCACCACCAGCGCCATGCGCGCCTTGGCCTTGTCGTAATGCTTGGTCGGGGCATAGCGCGATGGGGCTTGCAGCAGTCCTGCCAGCATCGCCGCCTGTTCGGGCCGCAGCTTTTCGGGCTGGCGGTAGAAGTAGTGCAGGCTCGCCGCGCGCAACCCATACTGATTGTCGCCGAAATAGGCGTTGGAGAGATAGCGTTCGAGGATCTCGTCCTTGGTCAGCCAGCCTTCCAGCCAGAACGCGATCAGCGCCTCACGCGCCTTGCGGCTGAGGCTTTGCTCCGGCGTCAGGAAAGTGAATTTGGCGAGCTGCTGGGTGATGGTCGATCCGCCGCCATATCCCGTCCACGCGGCGCGCGCGATGCTGCGCGGATCGACGCCCCAGTGCGAATAGAACCGCCGGTCCTCAATCGCGATAAAGGCCTGTGTCACATGCGGCGGCAGGTCGGCAACCTTCACCGGCGCATCGACCACCGCGCCGCTGCGCGCAATCGGGGTGCCATCGCTGGCAAGCAGCGTCACCTGCGGCGGGGCGATGGGTTCAAGGCTTTTGGACAGCGGCGCGGTGAAGGTCAGCCAGCCGATCAGCACGATGAACAGCGTGAGGCACGCCATGATGCCGCGCCCGGTCCACCACAGCTTGCCATGCCCGCGCCAGTAATCGCGCTGCCACCAGCGCAGGCGGCGCTTTTCCTCAACCTCCAGCGCTTCATCGATGCCTGCAAGCTTGGCGTCCCACGCCTCGAAATCTGGTTTGGCCGAGGGGCGCGGGCGCGGCTCATCGTCATCATCGTCATCATCGTCGAGATCGATGGGCCGCATCGATTCGTACATCGGGTAAAACCCGGCAGGCATATCCGCATCCGCGCCATCCGCGCGAGAAGGAGAGCCTTTCCAGAATCGGTCGAACAGCGCCATGGTAAAGGCTGTGTTATCAGCCTAGGACACTATCGAGCAAGGGGCTTCCCGTCAGCGCTTCTTCGCCGCCCCTTCGGGCAGGTCCTGGCCGAACACGCGCTGGTAATACTCCGCCACCAGCGTCCGCTCCGCCTCATCGCACTTGTTGAGGAAGCTGAGGCGGAACGAGAAGCCGACCGATCCGAAGATCGCCGCGTTCTGCGCCCAGGTGATCACCGTGCGCGGGCTCATCACGGTCGAGATATCGCCGTTGATGAAGCCCTGACGCGTTAGCTCGGCGACCTTGACCATGTCAGCGATCAGCTTGTCGTCAGTTGCCGGGGTCTTGGACTTGACGATCTGCTGTTCCACGTCCGCCGCAAGGTAATTGAGCGCCACCACGATGTTCCAACGGTCCATCTGCGCCTGATTGATCGCCTGCGTGCCGTGGTAGAGGCCCGAGGTATCGCCAAGGCCCACCGTATTGGTCGTCGCGAACAGCCGGAACCAGGGGTTGGGCGTGATCACCCGGTTCTGATCGAGCAGCGTCAACCGGCCATCAAATTCCAGAATGCGCTGGATCACAAACATCACGTCAGGGCGGCCCGCGTCATATTCGTCAAAGGTCAGCGCGACCGGGTGCTGGAGCGCCCACGGCAGGATGCCTTCCTTGAACTCGGTCACCTGCAACCCGTCCTTCAACACGATCGCATCGCGTCCGATCAGGTCGATGCGGCTGATATGTGCGTCCAAGTTCACCCGGATGCTCGGCCAGCCGAGCCGGGCGGCGACCTGTTCGATATGGGTTGATTTGCCCGTGCCGTGATAGCCCTGCACCATCACCCGGCGGTTATGCGCAAAGCCCGCGAGAATCGCCAAGGTGGTGTCCGGATCGAACACATAGGCGCCGTCAATCTCAGGCACGTGCTCGTCGGGCTGCGAGAAGGCAGGCACTTGCCAATCGACATCGATGCCGAACATCTCACGGACATCGACCGTGGTGTCGGGCTGATTGGGCATGGCGTTTTCGCCGGCTACAGTGTTCTTGGAATGTGCAGTCATCGTGGGGTTCGGTTAGAGCGCAAGTCGCTTGGCCGCAAGCAGTGGTTTGGCGCAAATGACTGACTATTTTGGCGAGCGCGTTTCCCTTGGCCGCGCTTCATCCCTATATCCCGCGCCATGCCCGATCCCGTCGAATCGCTCCGCCTCAGGCTGGTATCGCAAGTGCGCGGGGTGTTTCACGATGCGAACAAGGGGCACACGCCCACTCCGCCATCGGATGAGGCGCTGTTTGAACGCGACAGCCCGATCCGGCAGGTGCACGCCGATATCGTGGGCATGATGACCGGCGGGGTGCGCGCGCTGCTGTTGCAGATGCTTCACCCGCATGCGCTGCAAGGCGTGCTCGATCATTCCAATTTCCGCGAAGATATGCACGGCCGCCTGCAACGCACCGCGCGGTTCATTGCGGTGACCACCTTCGGCCACCGCGATGATGCGATGAAGGCGATTGATCGCGTGAATCGCATCCATGCCAAGGTCGGCGGCACTCTGCCCGATGGCACCCGCTACGAAGCGACCAACCCGCGCACGCTCGCCTGGGTGCATGTGACCGAAGCGCAGAGCTTCCTCGCGGGCTATCTGCGCCATGTGCGGCCGGACATGAGCGGGGCGGATCAGGACGAATATTACCGCCAATTCGCGGTGATCGCCCGCGCTTTGGGTGCCGATCCAGTGCCCGAAACCCGCGCCGAGGCGGAGCGCATTTTCCGCGAGTTGCGGCACGATCTTGCGACGTCGCCTGAGGCGCGTGAGGTGGCGCAACTGGTGCTGAGCCAGCGCCCCAAGGCCGCGCCGCAAGCCGTGCAAACCATGATCACCGCCGACGCCGTCGCCATGCTGCCCGATTGGGCGCGCCAGATGCTGCGGCTGCAACGCCCGCTGCTGACCTCCCT
>JAKFWB010000448.1 GCA_021732945.1 Porphyrobacter sp. | reverse complement strand
CAGAGTGGCGGCGGTTTCATTGTTTTTCCACGCAGCGGCGCGCAGATAGGCCTCGCGCGTCTCCATGTCGGCGGTGAGCGGATCGAGCACCGCCATGCTGACGACCTTGCCGCCCTTCTTCAGGCTCATGCCGCGCACGCCGATGCCGGTGCGGCTCTTGGTTTCGCGCGCGTCGGTGGCGGCAAAGCGGATCGCCTTGCCCGAATCGCTGGCGAGGAAAATCTGCTGTTCTTCCGAAAGCAGCTGCACCCCGATCAGGCGGTCGCCCGATCCTTCGACAAAGCCCATCGCGTATTTGCCGGCGGTCGGCACATTGGCAAAGGCATCCATCGAATTGCGCCGCACCATGCCTTGCTCGGTCGCGAACACGATGTTGAGCTTGGCCCAGGAACTTTCGTCCTCGGGCAGGGGCAGCACGTTGGTGACGCGCTCGTCCTCGCCCAGCGGCAGCAGGTTGACCATCGGGCGGCCCTTGGTCTGCGGCCCGCCTTCGGGCAGCTTCCACACCTTCATGCGGTAAACGCGACCGGTGTTGGTGAAGAACAGCACCGGGTTGTGGGTTGAGGTGACGAAAAGCTCGACCACCGCGTCCTCATCCTTGGTCGCCATCCCGCTGCGGCCCTTGCCGCCGCGCGCCTGCGCCCGGAAGGTGCTGAGCGCGGTCCGCTTGATGTAACCATCATGCGTGACGGTGACGACCATCTCCTCGCGCTCGATCAGGTCCTCGTCTTCAAGGCCATCCCATGCCGGCGCGATTTCGGACAGGCGCGGGGTGGCGTAGGTCGCGCGGATTTCGGTCAATTCGTCGCGCATCACGCCGTAGAGCTTCACGCGGTCGGCAAGGATCGAGAGGAATTCCTCGATCGAAACCGCCAGCGTCTTCAGCTCCCCGCCGATCTCGTCACGCCCCAGCGCGGTCAGGCGGTGGAGGCGCAGTTCCAGGATTGCGCGCACCTGCCGTTCGGACAGGCGATAGGTGCCGCCTTCCTGATCGGCGTCCGGATCGATCGCTTCGACCAAACGGATATACTGCGCAATGTCGCCAATCGGCCATTCCTTGACCATCAACCGCGCGCGCGCTTCGGCGGGGTTGGGGGCGCTTCGGATCATCGCCACCACTTCATCGAGGTTCGAGACGGCGACCACCAGGCCGAGCAAGATGTGAGCCCGTTCGCGCGCCTTGGCGAGTTCGAACTTGGTGCGGCGCGTGATCACTTCCTCGCGGAAGGTGATGAAGGCGGCGATGAAATCGCGCAGACGCAGCGTTTCTGGCCGCCCGCCGCGGATCGCCAGCATGTTCGCGGGGAACGACGACTGCGCAGGGGTGTGCCGCCAGATCTGATTGAGCACCACATCAGGCGTGGCATCGCGCTTCAGATCGACCACCACCCGCACGCCTTCGCGCGAGGATTCGTCGCGGATATCGGAGATCCCCTCGATCCGCTTTTCCTTGGCGGCTTCGGCGATCTTCTCGACCAGATTGTTCTTGCCGACCTGATAGGGGATCGAGGTGAAGACGATGCTTTCGCGGCCTTCGCTCTTGGCGCCGCGGGTGCTTTCGATCTCATGCCGGCAGCGCATCAGGATCGACCCACGCCCGGTGGTGTAGGCCTGCCGTGCCCCATGCGTGCCTAGGATCAATGGCGAAGTCGGGAAATCGGGCCCCGGGATGTATTCGATCAGCTCTTCAGACGTGATCGCCGGATTGTCCATATAGGCAAAGCAGGCATCGATCACTTCGCCCAGATTATGCGGCGGTATGTTGGTCGCCATCCCCACCGCAATCCCGCCCGCGCCATTGACCAGCAGGTTGGGGTAGCGCGCGGGCAGTACCGTAGGCTCCTTGCGGCTGCCATCGTAGTTCTCGGTGAAATCGACCGTATCCTTGTCGAGATCATCGAGGAGCGAGTTCGCCACCCGCGCAAGCCGCGCTTCGGTGTAACGCATCGATGCTGGCGGATCGGGGTCCATTGAACCGAAATTGCCCTGACCATCAATCAGCGGCACCCGCATCGACCAAGGCTGCGTCATGCGCGCCAAGGCATCATAGATCGCGCTGTCGCCGTGAGGGTGATAGTTACCCATCACGTCGCCGACGATTTTGGCGCTCTTGCGGTAGGGCTTGCCGGCGACAAAGCCGCCTTCTTGGCTGGCGAACAGAATCCGGCGATGCACCGGCTTCAGCCCGTCGCGCACATCGGGCAGCGCGCGGCTGACGATCACGCTCATCGCGTAATCGAGGTAGCTCGATTTCATCTCATCGACGATGTCGATGCGTTCAAACCCGCTCATCGGGACGGGGGCGGGGGAATCGAGAATATCGCTGTCGTCGCTCAATGCTTGGCCCGTTTCTGTTGGTGTTCTTTGGCGTGCGTTGAAAAGCCGCTGGTTCTGGAGCGTTGGCCTCGCAAGGCCGGTGCTTTGCCTCTATCTAGTGATGCACGCCGGGTTGCGCCACCTATGCCCGCGAACACAGTGCGAACAACGGGTATTTTTCCACATGTGACGCAACCTGAACGGGGCGGCTTAGGTGCATTCAATGGCCATTCAGCACGGCTCGTCTAGCGGCAATTGCAAATCTGCGGCGAGCCGTCCAAAGGCAACAGCGGATATTCCGGCAGCATCAAGGGCCAGGGCCGGCGATGCTGCACCACGACTGGAGGATGCAGTGATCAAATTGTCTTCGCCCCGCCTTCGTTCCGCCGGGTTGGCCCGGCAGCTGGCGCTGGCTCTTGTGTTGGCGAGCGGCACGGCTGTGCTGGCTGTCCCCGGCTTTGCCGATGCGGCCCACGCTCAGAAGCGTGACAAGAAAAAGAAGGACGACGCCGCTGCTGAAGCGGCCAAGCCCGTTTATTCCAAGGCCTTCGTCGACGGTTATCAGCCGCTCAACACGGTGGTGACGACTGATGGGACGGATGTCGCCGCCATCATCCCGCAAATCGAAGCGCTGGTGCCCTTGGCAGTCTCGGCGGATGAACAATTGGCGATGGGCGGAATGCTGTTCAACGCCGGAATCCGGGTGAAAGACACCAAGCTCCAGTTGCGCGGCGCGGAAATGATGCTCGCCAGCGGCAAGGTGAAGCCGGAGGAAGTCGGCCGCTTCAATCTGGT
>JAKFWB010000454.1 GCA_021732945.1 Porphyrobacter sp. | reverse complement strand
TCACCGGACTTCAGAGTGTCGATCCTGATCTTGGCTAGGTTCTGCGAACGTCTGCCGTAGGAAAGTCCTTCTCATCGCGTGGGTGTGGAGTTTGCAACCTCTCCTTCCGTCCACGGCTTCTCGCCTCTGACCGCTTCCAGCGGGCGGACTAGAGCCTGCTCCGACACGGACGCGCCTGTACTGATGGTCTGAAAAGCGCGTCGCCTAAATGTAGCGGTGGACAAGCAAGTTCTGTGAATTGTGGGTACAAACTACGGTGGTATGCTTGCAGGATGGACAACAAGGAAAAGCGCGACTTCAGCGCCAAGCATCTTGACCGGGTTCTGGGGTTCTTCGCCCGCGTTGAAGCCAAGGCATCGTTTCTGTTTGCGATCAACACGACGCTGCTCGCGCTGATCGCCCTGAACCTGCGAAAATCCGATCTTTCACTTTGGTACGTAATGGTGCCGGGGATTGCGGCCGTTCTGCTGGTCGTAGTTAGCCTATGGTTTATCTACCAGTGCCATTTTCCAAAGCTAGAGGGCGGCAGCGGTTCGCTCGTCTACTTCGCCGAAATCTCTAAGCGCACCGAGCTTGGATTCTTCAATGAGTGCGAAGCGGTGAGCGAAGAAGCGTTGATCAAAGACTATCTCGGGCAGACCTGGCGCAACTCGCAAATTCTTACCGCCAAATTCGGGCATGTTAAGGCTGCGTTTACGATGACCGGTCTCGCGCTGGTGCCGTGGTTTTTGTTTCTGGTCGCGACCTCGATCACCAATGCCGAAACACCGCTGCTCCGCTAGATGGCGATCGCCGATGACATCGCGAGCGATATCGACGGCGTCCTGTCCGATACGTGGAACATTCGCGATGGACAGGTCGTGCCGGATACTGAGGACGTTGCTCTGTCCGGGGGCGGCGTAAAACTCGACGCGGTCATGCTGTATGCAGACTTGGCGAACTCGACCGAACTCGCCATGTGGGACCGGCGTGTCGCGGCCCGGATCTGTAAAGCCTTTCTAGCGAGCGCCAGCCGTCTCATCCGGCACAAGAGCGGTCACATCCGGAGTTTCGACGGAGATCGGGTCATGGGCGTCTTTGTAGGCCCAACAATGAACACCAATGCGGCCAGCTGCGCCCTGCATATCAACTGGATGTTCACGAAGCTCCTGAAGCCGAAATTCGAGGCGAGGTACCCGAGGCTTGAGGATGGAACCTACAAACTGGCACACGCGACGGGCGTCGATCGCAGCGAGGTCTTGGTCGTCCGCGGCGGCATCCGTAATAATAACGACCTGATCTGGATCGGCCGCGCCCCTAACGTGGCGGCCAAACTGAGCGCGCTCCGCGTATCGCCATACCACAGCTTCATTACACACGACGTGTATTCCCGCCTTCGTGACGATGCGAAGCTCAGCGGGTCCAACGACATGTGGCAGCGCTGCACCTGGGACGGTCCGGTGGACACGGCCTATCGGTCTAGCTGGTGGTCGAAGCCCTAGGTCGGCAGACACCCGCCAAGCCGATCCAGAATGATGTGGGCAACATTTTTTCGCATGTTGCCTACGTATTATTTGTCGTCAGAGTAAAGTTTCTGTCGGTTTAGTGATTTTTTCGGGGCTACCACCCCTTGTGCCCGCGTCTGGGCGCACCACCTAGGACTCCCGACTAAAAAACGCCCGTCGATGCAACCGACGGCAATGCTAGCAGACAAGCAGGATGGCAACACATGGCGACACGTACATGGAGTAAGGATCGCGCGACGAAGCGCATCGACGCGAAGATTACCGGACTCCCGCTCAAGGATATCGAGATCAAGGAGTATGTCCGGGACACTGACCTCGGCAATCTTCCCGGACACGTCGCGTACCGCGTCGACGGCGTTCATCTCTACGCCGACATCGTCAATTTGGGTGACATGCTCAACGTGACTGCGGTCGAAGGAGAAATCTGCCACCGTCGCACGCTGCGCTTCCTCAACCTGCACTACCGCGCCATGCACCGTGTCATTCAACGCATCGATACGGTCTTTGTCGACTTCCATAACCAGCGTTTGCACACAGTCGTGACGAAGCCCTATGACGCCGAGGCGGACAGGGTTCATCGCGCGGTGGCGATGGGGCAGTTGATCATCGATGTGCTCGCCCAGACGGGTGAAGACGCAGATCACCCGGCTGCCAAGGTACGGGTAGGCATCGACACCGGGAAGGCCCTTGCGGTGAACAACGGCCGACGCGGTCACCGCGAGCCGCTGTTCCTGGGTGAGCCTGCGAACCACGCGGCGAAGCGCGCGTCCGGCGGGTCATCTGTAGGCATTTTCCTGACGAATAAAGCGCGGAAAGCAATTGGTCTGGCGGACGCGAAGGATGAAAACTCGACCCCGCTGACGTCGGATCAGATCAAAGTGTCGCAAGACAAAGCGAAGCTGGAAGTTACGGCGGATCAGATCGTCAAAGAGTGGAAGCAGGATCTGAAAGATAATCCGATCGGCACGTTCGGATTTGCGGCGCATACACCGCCCTTTAACACGCTCGATATCGAGTTGCTTTCGGTGAAGAACTCACGGCGCCAGGATGCCGCCGCTATCTATGCCGATATCGACGGCTTCACCGATTATGTCGGCCGGAATATCAGCAATGACAGCAACGCCAAGCATGCCGTTCGGGCACTGCATGTGCTGCGTGCTGAACTTGATGCTGTGCTGCACACGGATTTTGCTGGCCGCAAAATCCGATTCATCGGCGACTGTGTCCATGGAATTGCCGCCGAGGGCACGGCGCAGACGACAGATGACAAAGAGACCATCACGAACATGACGCTGTGCGCGAGCGCAATGCGCAGCAGCTTCGCCCTCGCGCTGGAGCGCCTGAAGGACAAAGGCACGGACGCCAGCACCCTTGGACTGGCGGTCGGCTTCGAATACGGCCCGATGAATGTGACGCGCCTTGGAATGAAGGGCGAGCTAGTCCGTTGCTCCGTTAGTCGCGGCGTTGTCGCAGCAGAGGAAGAGCAAAAGCGTTGCGCGGGATCTGAAACAGCAATCGGAAGCAAGGCCTACGACGCGGGAAGCGACGCAATCCGCAAGTTGTTTGGCGATGCGCGCAAGCGGGCCAACCTTACCTACTACGTGGCC
>JAKFWB010000173.1 GCA_021732945.1 Porphyrobacter sp. | reverse complement strand
TGACCTAGAGTTCACAATCGAGACCCAGTCGGGCGCGTTGGCGCGCGGAACCCGGTATGGGCGCAAGGTGCGGGCGTTCAACAGCGACTTCATCGAGGCGAACATCGGCGGTTTGGACGGGCCGCTGCGTCACATCCTCATTTTGGGTGAGGAGAACAAGCTGGTCGCGGCGGAGATCAAGTCAGAGATCGACACACGAGACGCCCGCCTCCGGCGCATCGCGGAGTTGGACGCATCGGTCGCCAAGCTGGAGACGGAGCGTGGGCGCTTGTTCTCGGGCATCGCGAAGACGATCGGCGAGGCGACGAGCGGGGCGACCCTGCGCAGCTATCGCAAGCCTGACGCGGAGGGCGCGTTCCGGAATCTTACCGGGGGCGAGCAGCTGTCCGACGAAGAACTCGCCCTCCACCACACCACCGTCCACCAGGACATGATGCCGTCGATCGTCCAAATCCAAGAGCCGAGCGTCCGGATCGGCGTTGACGAACCAGAGAGCGCCATCGCCGTAGCGCGAGGCACTGCGCTGCGCGCGTGCGACCTGGCGGCCGAGTCCGCGCAGTCGAATGTCCTGGAACGCCTGTTGGGGAAGCCCGACATCGCAAGCTGGGTCGAGCAAGGCATATCCCTGCACGGCCGGCATTCCTCGGAGACCTGCGAATTCTGCGCGCGACCGATGCCTGCTGAACGGCTCGCAGCTTTGGCGGACCACTTCAGCGCGGAGGACCAACGACTGAAGGCGCGCATCGAGCGCGAGCGCGACCGGTTGTCAGCGGCAATCGAGGGCCTGAACCGGATCATCGCGCCGGACCGCCTCGCCATTTATTCCGAACTCCGTGACAGCTACGACGCAGCAACCAAAGAACTCGACGCCGCGCTCATAGAGCTCAAGGCCCGGCTGGGCGAGGTTGACGCCACGCTCACGAGCAAGTTGGCCAACCGCACCCGATCATACGAGGCCACGGCGTCCAGTGATACGGCCAGGCTGGCGCAGTCCTTCACGAACCTAAACGCGATCATCGAGCGCCATAATGAGAAAACCGCCGGCTTCGACAGCGCACGCAGTACGTCGCGTGACGCGATCGAGGCACATTACCTGCGTTCAATCAAGGGGCAGGCTGATGAGCTGGCCGAGCGGATAGTCGCCGCCACGGTCGAGATCGCCCTGCTGCGGAACGGTGGCGAGGGCCTGCCGGACGTGCGCGGCATCGCGGCGCTGAACGCCTCCATCGCGGCGAAGCAGGCTCAGGTCTCGAACGAGCACAAGGGCGGAGAGAACCTGACGAGGGATCTTTGTCAATTCCTGGGCAGGACCGATCTACGGTTCGACTCAGGCGTGGACGGCTACCATGTCATGCGACGAGGCAGGCCGGCGAGGCGCCTCAGCGAGGGTGAGAAGACCGCGATCGCGTTCCTATACTTCCTAGTGCAGCTGACGGACCGCGACTTCGACATGTCGGAGGGAGTGGTGGTCATCGACGACCCGATCTCAAGCCTCGACGCCTCGGCGATCTACCAAGCCTTCTCGTTCCTGAAGAACAGGACGCAGGGTGCCAAGCAACTCTTCATCCTCACCCATAACTTCGAGTTTCTCAGACTAGTCATCAACTGGCTTCAGAACATTCCAGGACCCAGAGCGGAGAAGACCTTCACGATGGTCCTCTGCTCCGAAACGGAGGAAGGCCGTTCCGCACGCCTCGCGCCGCTCGACCGGTTACTCATCGATCACGCGACCGAATACCACTACCTGTTCAAGGTGCTGCACACCTTCAAGTCGGACGGGACGATCCTCGGCTGCTACCACGTCCCGAACATAGCCCGTAAGGTGCTTGAGACGTTCCTCGACTTCCACGTGCCCTCCAACCGGAGCCTGCACCGGAAGCTCGAGGAGACCGACTTCGACCCGCACAAGAAGACGGCGATCTACAAGTTCGCCAATGACCTCTCGCACCACACCGGCAAGTCGTTCGACCCAGCCCTCGTGGCGGAAACCCAGAAGAACACGATCTACCTGCTCGAGATGATCGAGGCGGTCGCACCACTCCACTACGGCGGCCTGAAGGCACTCGCGGAGGCTTAGACCCCGCGCGCCACCTTCGCCCGCTTGACGGCACCGGCGTTCATCCGACACACCAACCCGCCCGGATTTTGCAGGCAAAGACGCGGTTGGGAGCGCCGTGGACCATTTCGGCGATAGGCGACGTGTTGATCGGCAAGGGCACCACCGCAGCGAGCCGGGGTGGTAATCGGCGAGCCGTAGCTGAACGAACGTCCGCTTACTCCGATTGCCATCCTAACTCGGTCGGGCCGTAATCCTACCATAACGTGTAAGTTTCGCTACCGATCTCCCGTCAGGCTAATCCGATTGCCAAGATGGCGGAAGGCGCGATCACTACAGGTGAGAAGGATGATCTGCATCCGCGTTGCCGCCTCCGTCAGGATTTCAGTCATGAGATCGAGGCGGGTATCGTACGAATAGACCAGCGGGTCGTCCAGGATCAGCGATACTGGCATTCCCTGCTCGAGGAGCATGTCGGCAAAGGCGAGCCGCGTAAGGACTGCCAGCTGCTCCTGGGTGCCCCTGGAGAGATCGCCGCAACTCTCGCCCAAACCGCCCCGCGCAATCGACGCCAAGCCAAGGTCGTCGCCAAAGCCGGGATTCGCACCCGGCAGCAGCCGTTCGATGTGCCGGCGCGCACGCCGCGCCACCGGCCCGACGAATGTCCGTGACGTCTCGGCGCGCGCACTCTCCAACATGTCGCGAAGCAACTTCAGCGTTTCGGCTTCCTGCGTCACACGTGCCAGGTTGGTAGCTGCGGCATCAGCCTCCTCGCGCGCGACTGCGGCGCGGTCGGCCAGCCCCTTGCCGCCTTCCGCCTCGATCCGCGCCTCGAGCCCGGCAATCACCTTTTCCAGGTCGGTACGCTGGGCCCGGGCCACCTCGACCCGCTTGTCCAGCAGGCCGATCTGCCGTTCGATGGTAGCAACGTCATGCGCAGTCGCTGCGCGTTCGGCATCCTGCAGGTTGACGAGCGCTGCCGCCTCCTGCTGGCGCGCATCGCGCAAAGCGTCGTCAAGCGAGGCCACCTCGGGCCTGGCTTCCAAGGTGGCAAGCTGTGCCGCGGCGTTCAGCGCATCCCGCTAGGCGCC